>CAZTCY010000054.1:0-20471 GCA_964612715.1 uncultured Nitrosomonas sp.
GCGGTTGCATTTTTCAAAATCTCATAATAAGCACGCACCGACTCTGTCAACGTAACCGCTTCCGCGCCTCTTGCGGAACCATATTTAATGGAACTGGAAAAATGTGTCTTGCTTAGCAACGGCAGCGTTTTTTTCAAATCTATCCACAAATCGGGATTCAGCATAAAGCGGTCAGCCAATGCACGCGCATCGATGATGCGGCCGTAACCTTGGTTATATGCAGCCAGAGCTATCCAGGTTCTGTCCGGTTCTGATATGCTTTCCGGTAATTTATCTTTGAGCAATTGTAAATAACGTGCACCCGCAAGTATGCTTTGGCGTACATTCGTAGGATTTTTTACCTGCATGCGCTGAATTGTTTCCTGTGTCAGCATCATCATACCACGCACACCGGTCGGCGATTTGGCGTTTGGATTCCAGTGCGATTCCTGGTACGCCAGCGCAGCGATCAAGCGCCAGTCTATGCCGGTTAAACGCTCTGCCTGATTGAAATAGCGATGTAAATCCGGAAGAACCGTATTTATTTTCTGTTTAAAAAAATAAATATCACCTGGACTCAGCTGGTGATAGTGGCCGTTATAACTGTCCAGCAGGCTGCCTAAAACACCTTCCTGTATGATACGCTTGAAAAAAATATTGGCGCTATCAATGAGCAGTTTTTCAGCATATTTCGGAAATATCCATCGGCTGACTGAAGCATTGAGCTCAAAAGCACCCTTAACACGCGGATAAAAATGACGGGCCTTTTTGATATGCAAAGAATCAGCTATGGTGAAGTTTATCTCTCCCAGATCCAGCTTCGCCAGCAAAGCTTCACTTGACTGCTCTACTGCGGTCCAGGTTAATTCAGGAGCCTGCAGTTTTATTTTTTTCAACTGTTTTTCATGTATCGATCCGACAGGTACTTCTATTTTCTTTCCAACCAGCTGATAGATGTCCTGGGGTTCGTACTGTTTAATATTAAAAGCAATTTGATGATGCGTATGTAAATAAACCGGACCCAGACTGAAATTCGACGAGTCTTCTTCCGTAATATCCAGACCGACGGCCAGATGACCCCGGTGTTTTTTTAGTGCAATTAGAGCATCGGCAGTCTGCGGAAAAATCATAAAGCGAATACCCAGACCGAGCTCCCTGGCAAATTCGTTCACCAGATCATAGGTTATTCCAGAAAAATTGCCGTCCGCATCAATATAAAAATTATCCGTATGCTCAACGGTTATCACAATCAGCTCATTCGCCATGGTCAACGGTGGTGCTGTTCTTTCATATGAACCGCATCCAGCTATAAACACGCTGACAAAAACGAATATAACAATTCCACGCACGACACAACAGCACATGAAACAGGATCGCTTGATATTTAGATTTGGAGCATCAAAGACATATTGAAATTCTTTTGACATCATTGCTGGCGCTCATTTCCGTTTACACAGCTTCAAATCGCATCAAAACGGATAATTGCTGGCGCGCCCAACACGATTCGAACGTGTGACCCCCGCCTTCGGAGAGCGGTACTCTATCCATCTGAGCTATGGGCGCAAGCTTAAAATTTTTAAATAGCGTTTAACCGCGGCAAAGCATAACTTTTTTTATCAAAAACGTCCAATGATGTGTTTTTCCACATCGAAAAAACTGAAGTGATCTATACGTTGGACATGGTGTAAATCAAAATGAAACACGCAACAATAAGTAGACCGTTGCTTTTCTTGGTTGCAATCATACAGCAGGAAGAAACAAAATGTTCTGGAATATTTCACAACCCATCGTTGGTCCTATTATTGAGAAACTGATGGATCAGGATCCCGAATCCTAACGAACACGCTCAAGCGAAAGAACAGTTTGAAATGAAACTAAATAGAACTTTATACATTCACAGACCGCTGTAAATAGTAATGGGAACCAGCAAAGTCAAATATGATTAAGCTTCCAAATAGATAATTTCGGGCAATACAACTTCCCAATTACTGCATTTCAAGCTGTCTTCATCGCCCGGCTTTTTGTGCCTCACTTGGATTGCTGATACGCGTACGGACAATATTTCACCACGTGGTGGAGAAAATTTTTGCGCCATGCGGGTAACGGCAACGCCATTTTTATCAGCTAATTCCCATCCTGACTTACCGTCAGTCTGCGCTCGCAATATAAGCTCACTGCCAACATCGAGTTCGGCAATGGCTCTATGAATGGGTTTATTTGGAGCAAAATAGCCAGGCCAAGACAAAACAACATTACTGGGATTCGCAACCCAAATCCTTTGCCCCAATTGCTGCAACTCGCCATTAGGCTTTGGTTGTGTTTTAAGGCAAAGCTCTTCACAATCGCGGATAAAGGGATGACTGACACCTTGTCTGGCACACATGGTTAGCGTCTTACGGGCTCGTGTCATCGCAACATAAAATAATCGCCGTTCTTCATCATTGTTTTTTTGCCATCCGCCACCATCAAGAATCAGCACATGATCAAATTCCAGGCCTTTTGCCCTATGTGCGGTTAGTAACATCAATGGCGCATGGCGGCTATTGTTTTCCCCGGCTTGGCTTCCGGAACGGAATTCATAGAGTGCGTCGATAACGTTACTAACTACTTGCTGGCAGCCCGGAGCATCCGCTTCCCAGCCGATTATAAATTGAGCGAGCATAGCTTGATAAGGATGGTCAATCAGATCATCTACCGCCCGACGATAGCGGCGCTCAAACCAACGAGATAATGTTCCGTAACGAAGCAGAACACGTAACTTTTGTGCGTGGCGGTGTTGATTGTTCAGCAGCGAAAGTAGGCTATAACCTTCACGGGTACTATGCAGATCCAGCAACGTGTCGTCCCGCATCAATCGTACTGGAATATCTTGTTGTCGGCATAATGCCGCCATAGGTTCCAAAGCCTCCCAATGCCTAGCGATTACCGCAAAGCGTCCCCAATAACTTGTTTGACCTGAGTTTGCCAGTGTGTTTATACGAATCAATTCAGCCAATGCCAATTCGACCTCAGTATAATAATGCGAAGGTATTTGGATGATATGCACCCTACCTTGGGTCAAACTATCAATTGTGGCAAATTCGCCGCCATCAGGCCAGCCTCGACGGTCATGATTGACGCAGATAACTTGCTTGGTTTTCATTCGATCCTTTGCCAGGGCTATCACCCGATTTGCACAATGAATGATGTGAGCTGTTGACCGGTAGTTCTCAATCAAATAATAGGATGGAGCTTGATAATCGGTGGCGAACTGTTTAATAAAGCTGACGTTGGCGCCGCCAAAGGCATAAATGTTTTGATCGTCATCGCCCACCGCCATGAGTGACAATTTATCTTCTTCGCTGGATAGAGAGCGGCCAGCCAAAGCGCTGATGAGATCATAATGTTCAGCATTGATGTCTTGATATTCATCGACCAATAAATAGCGCAACCCTGATAACAACCGATCGCGTTGTATCGCCGGGCCTACATCATCGCCTAGTTCTGCTTTTTTCAATTGCGTGGTCGCGGCTTTGATAACAGCGGAAAAATCAACAGACTCCCCGCGCTCGGCAGCCACGGCATAACTGGTACCAGTAAGCCGCATCGCCAAACCATGTAGCGTCTGCACTTTGACACCGGCGGCATCACTGCCAACCAGTGCCCAAAGCCGCCTGCGAATTTCGATAGCCGCCGAACGATTGAAACTAAGCACCATGATATCTTCCGGCAATATCATGCATTCGCGCAGTAACCAGGTAACGCGATGAACGATCACTTTAGTTTTACCGGAACCAGGCCCAGCCAATACCAGATAGTTGCCTTCCATTGGGGCGGCGACGATGGCTTGTTGTTCAGGATTTTGCAGATCAGTGAGTATTCTGCGATGCGCAGCTTCGGTGGTCGCAATTTCAAGAATATCCTGACGGCCAGCAAAGTATCTGTGGACGAACTTATCCCTATCCATTCCGAAGTAATCGAAGATAAAACCCATCGCCGCCTGTATTTTGTCTAATGCTAAGCGGGCATATTCTGCCATCACATGGACTTGGATGATTTTATCTTTGTAATGCAATGCCAGTTCAGCATAATCAGATTTTTTGAATTGCCTCCGTCTGGTTTCGGCATTAAGCTGAATGCTCATGGCAGCCCGAAATATCGCCTTGCCACGAGCCAAATGGAGTACCTCATTAGTATCCAGATATATCAGCGCCGCTGCCAACGCCACATTCCAGTCCCGCACTTCTAAATCCTGCAAGGTCAGATCAGCCTGCAAGGCTGCTTCCAAATCACCTTGTTTACAGGTGATCAAGAGATTATTACCTTGTCGCTGCGCCAAGAAAAAATTGACCAATGCAAGTGCCAGTCGCATGCGCTTATGACGTATGGTTTCAATATCTTGCCAACTGCGTAATAGCTTTAGGTAACGATTATCCTGGCCGGCGGGGCGCAACGCAAAAAAACCACGTTGTCCGACACCGCTGCCAAAGGCTTCTGCAAATGATTTCATCAATCGGGTTAGTTTGTCAGGCTCCAAGTCAACACCTGAGTCACGCCTTAAGGTATCGCAGAGCCGTCGAATATTAAGTATCTGCCACTGTTCGTGGTCGGCGTCGGGTGCGGCCTCGCGCAAGCTGACTATCAGCGCATCTTCCAATTTACGTAATGCATCCAGACGATCGACGGTATCAGGCTCCCGGTATAGGGTCACACCAATTTCGGTATCGTTGGACACGAGCTTTAGACGATCCAACTCCCTCAACATAGTTTGCACTTGTTGTGAGTTGCGTCCGGTAGCCAACATCAAGTCGTCGGTACTGATGCCTTCGTCTTCTTCGCTGATAAATAATTCAGAAAGTAGGCTAATATAGGGCTCGATGTCAGCGTTTGCACCTAACTTTTTCTCCAGCAAAACCCTGGCTTCATCAAGATTGGCAACTTGAAGGCTGCCAGGAAATATACGGGTGTGGTTTTCCTGGCGTTCTAATAATCGCGCTTCTTCCAGCCAAGCCACGGCAATGCGCACCTTGGTATCCGCATCGGCAGCATCTGGATCAATCCCATGCTTATCAGGAATTTCCAGTAGGATTTCGCCACTCGTCACTACCACCGAACCTTCGCTGCGATCCTTTTTCTCGATACTGCGTAACGCTTTCAATATCGCGTAAATATCTTGTTGGGTTAACTTGGAATTACGTAGCAGACGGAACTGTACATCAAGATCAGCGTCATCATAAAGTAAAACGCAACGGGCGGGAGCTTGATCTCGCCCTGCTCGACCCGCTTCCTGCAGATAGTTTTCTAAAGAACCTGGTGTGTCCAAGTGAATAACCAAGCGAACATCCGCCTTATCAACCCCCATGCCAAAGGCGTTAGTCGCCGCAATAACCCTGAGTTCGCTGGAAATAAACGCTTCTTGAACCTTCCGTTTTTGTTCCGGCAGCATGCCTCCATGAAAATAGCCACAATCTAATCCTGCTTGCTTTAAAAATTCGGCCATTTCTTCTACGGTTTTTTGCCGAGCACAAAACACGATAGCGCCGCCATCATCGCGCAAGGCTTCTTCCAATAATCGCAACACTTCAGGATACTTGGCTTGAACGGGTACTGCATACACCTCATAAAGTAGATTTTCACGGCGCACACCGCCGGTTAGCGTTCCCAGCCTAATACCTAAACGCTTATGAAAATGATCCACAATATCTTGCACGACATCCGGTTTAGCCGTCGCGGTAAAGCAGAATACGGGTGAAGGATTCTCCTTTTGCCGCATCTTGATGAACTGTGATACGTACAGGTAATCAGGACGAAAATCATGTCCCCATTTTGATAAACAATGGGCTTCGTCGAATACCCAAGCACCTACCTCCCTATGCATCAAGGCTTTTGCAAATGCGGGGCTGCGAAATTGCTCAGGCGCAATGAAAATTAAACCCAGGTCGCCCAACCGCAACTTATCAAGCATAACCTGCCTTTCCATGGGGTTGAGCAAGCTGTTTAGATAACCCGCACAGGTAATGCCACGTGACTCCAGGTTATCGACTTGATCTTTCATCAATGATTGCAGCGGTGAAATAATAACCGTCAAACTCCCGTTTCGGTAGAAACGAGCCAATGCTGGTAACTGGTAACATAGAGATTTACCGCCACCAGTCGGCAAAATAGCCAGGGTTGGCGCACCTGCAAAGCCCTGTTCGACAATGGCTTGCTGTAATGATTTGCCATCTTCTGTACTCGGCGTCGGCCTGAATTGCTCGATACCTGGAAAGTATCGCGGCAGTAATTGCAGAAGATCATGTTGTTCCTTGCACCACGTACAGTCAGGGTTGCTACAAGGCACATCGCGCAACGTGGCAATCAATTCACGGGTTTTGGGGAAAGATATGCTGACCCACGGCGGTAAGACTGAATTACCACCAGACACACGCAACCAGGCTAAAACATAGGCAAGCGGCTTATGCCACCCTGTATCACCCAAAAATTGATTAACAACATGTTGTTGGCCGGTTCGGCAGACTTTATCGTTAGTTGCCCGTTGCCACGCTGCTTGTGCTTCACTCAACGAAGGGCGCAAAGCACCGCGTAAGGTGGCAAAGAAATTCGCCACACCTTTACCGTTTTCCGGTGTCAGTAGAAAATGTAAACAAAGTGCCTCGTCTGGATGTTCCAGGACGCGTTGGCGTAAGGCATCGGCCTGATCCAGAAACAATTCGTAAGCTAACTCTGCATCCCGCACTGGATCATTGCGTGTGGTGCTATAGAGTTTGTAGTCTTTGACTAAGCGATGATAGGGGTTTTGTGGAAATGCGACTGGGGATAATTCTAACGTATCCACTAATGGCAGTTGATGTAATGCCAAGTCGGGATGAAGTACCGACAGCGCCGGTTGATCAAAAGCAATGACATTATGGCCTAAAACAAAGGCTGCACCTTGTGTGATTTGATCTAACTTATTGGTTAGGTCATTTGCCTTCCCACTAATTCGTAACCGTGAGTCGGTATCAGGCCGATAAGCGCCGATTTCCCGAAGTTTTAAATTATCATGTCGTGCAGTTTCAATATCAATGCAAATACACTTAGCTCTTGCTTTTTCGGGTTGCTGAGCCATTACTTGTTGAGGTCTTTTTTAATCAAAAAAATTTCAGAAAATGAAATAAACGAAATATATATGAATTAGCGTTCGATTATTTTTCATCCGAAGTTCCATAAGTTTGTTTATTAGGTGTTAAAACAAAAAATTGTAAATGGCTATTAACAAACCACAGGTTGCAGTAAAACCGGCGGGTGGGTTGCGCACAGCCTCAACAAGCGGTTGGGGATTTGGTTTCCCCAAAATCTCCGGTTCAGCCGGCAACAAAACTCATCCAGATATTCCTCCACATAATGGCCGGAGATGCCGTGGTAAGTGCCGAGCACCCGGCTTTTAAAGTTACTGATGACCACATGTACCCAGGGCAACCATTCACCAACCAGTTCGGGGCGTGGCTTTGGCGACATAGTGGTGGCCTTGTCAACGGTTTTCATGGCGACAAAGTTACTTAGTATATTTTAATTGATCTATGAAATCCCACACCTCCAAGGAAGGTGCGGGCTTCTAGAATATGCCTATACGAGAATAGTGCTGATCAAGTACAAATATTGAAACTTAAATAATTTGTTTTCATCATTGATGTTGTTTGTTTTATGGTGGCTGATTACTCCGGCAAATGTTCAGCATACCGTGAGACTAAACATCTTAGAAGCCTATACTAAACGGGAGTGTAATTATCGAATGGTATCATCCCACTTACCTCAGCCAAAAACTGAACTAGAGGTCGCAGCTAGGCGAGCCATCATCAGTGCCGTGCCGGAATACTTCACCTGGAATGTCGCAAAACAGGAGCATTATCGGGCCGACATGCCGGAGGGAGACCGTCTACGTATCCAGCAAGTGTTACTCAAACTGCTTTTTGGTATCAAAACAAAGACTGACCAAGATGTGCAGGCAATCCTCAATGACTTCGACACTCAGCAATATTTGCTGCTAAACAGCACGATGCTCCTATTGACGGGAATCGGCGACGATTATTTTTTCTTGAACGAGAGTATGGCGGAAAATACCTGCCTGCTGGATTTTGAAACTGTCTACGATTACGACCTTAACGATTATGAGTTTCAACAACACATGCGCCAAAAAGATAACCCAGACTACAGCTTAAAACCGTATCAAGGATACCTTTACTTTGTTTGGGCACGACTACACATCAATGGCGTATTTCATTATGCTAACCTTCATATGGTTGCTGGCTATGTGAATGGCAAATTGGAAGACTTTGGTTTTGACCAGATCAACAAGCTTATCCCGCATGACTATGTTGAAGGTAAAAACCACCGCAAAAAGGAAGATCAAGGGCGATTGTACGATATGGAGGTTGATGCTGGAGGCTTGGAAGGACAGCTTGAAGAATTGCAAAACCGCTACTACAACTATATTCAATCCCGCTATGAAGCGATACAAAATGATTATGATAGTAAAACGTCCAAACAAGTTTATCTGGTCGATAGCAGTTCGGATATTGAACCGAGCATGAATTTCATATTCACCGATAAGGCCGCACTGCAAGTTGTGCGGTTTCGGCATTTCGTGGCGGACTGCCAAGCCATCAAAGGAAATATTGATGAATTAGAGAATTTGGTTGCCGCTGAATGTGAAGCGACGCAGCTTTTTCTTCAAGATTCCTACCAAAACATCTTGGCGAATTTCGATCCTCAAGTCGTCAAATTCCCCAAAAAAAGAAAGATCATAATAGCCGACGGTATAGCGTACGATTGGTTATGATCCCCATCAGCTTGCTTGAATGCACCCTATGCCATTGCTACCAATCATTTTTTATTTGATTCCACAATCCTGACAAGGAAACCATGTTCACTTTACAAGAAAAAGAAAAATGGGAAGTTGTTGCTGCCTCACTATTACTGTGGTGTGGCATTGAACTTGAACGTGACCAACTCGCTTTCACCCACGTGGGGCCTCATTGAATGACCGTTATGAATGACCGTTATGTAGAAGTTCGACCGTCTGGGTTGGGTCGGAAGTGTGAGTTCGTCGGCATAAAAAGCGGATATTCGGTAGTCTGAAGCCTCCATTGTCAGGTGTCTACCACATAGTAAACGTGGTTGGGGCGCAATCCGACGCATGGTAATGCCGACATGATTGATCGTAACGGGTCGATACCAGCCACTAAGCTCTTGCAACACAATCAATTAGCCATTTCATAAATTTTGAGATTTCATTTCACAATTGTGAGATTTTTTTCAGAAATTATGAGATCCGACATTGACATCGCCTACACATCAATATTTGTAGCCCTCAACGCGTTATTTTCTATAAAAGCCCTTCTGGGTTCAACAACATCCCCCATTAATGTAGTGAAAATTTCATCCGTCTGGATACTGTCCTCAATCTGTGCACGAAGCAGCCTTCTGTTTGCAGGATCCATGGTTGTTTCCCACAATTGATCCGGATTCATTTCACCTAGACCCTTATAACGCTGAATATTCAAGCCTTTTTTAGCTTCCTCCAGAAGCCATTCAAGCGCTTGCTTAAAATTATCCGTAGCGCGTTTTTTTTCTCCCCTTTTGACACAGGCACCTGCTTTAAACAAGCCATCAAATACCTGATAGGTTTTTTTAATCTGCGCATAGTCTCCGCTATGTAAAAAATCCTGATCCAAATAACTGGTATGCAGGTTTCCATGAGATATACGGTCAATTCTCAAGCGATAACGCTCGTTGACTTCATCGTATTCTGCGGTTATTCGCGCGTCCTGAACAAATGAAGTCAAACTGTTCGCGCTGCCGACAGCCTTATCTTCATTGCTTAAATCAATTTCAGGATGATGTAATAACGCATACATGAGTGCATTGTCCGTCACCCGGCTCATCCGTTCTATCACGGATTCGGCCAGGATGTATTCGGTCGCGATTTTTTCCAGTGTTTCGCCTGTTAACGGTGGTTTGTTTTCTTCGGTATAAAGCTCAGCGTCAGCCAATGCCAGACTCAGGATATACTGTTTCAGTTCATAGTCATCCTTGACATAGCGTTCTTTTTTACCATGTTTGATTTTATAAAGTGGCGGCTGTGCAATGTAAATATGGCCACGTTCGATCAGTTCAGGCATTTGACGATAGAAAAAAGTCAGTAACAGCGTACGAATATGAGAACCATCGACATCCGCATCGGTCATGATGATAATTCGATGATAACGGAGCTTGTCCGGATTATATTCATCCTTTCCGATCCCCGTTCCTAATGCAGTAATCAAGGCAATAATTTCCTGGGAAGAAATCAGCTTATCAAAGCGGGATTTTTCAACATTCAGAATCTTCCCTTTGAGCGGCATAATCGCCTGAAATTTGCGATCCCGGCCCTGTTTTGCCGATCCACCTGCAGAATCGCCCTCGACAAGGTAAAGTTCACACAGTTTAGGATCTTTTTCCTGACAATCGGCCAATTTTCCGGGTAACCCCATCGTATCCAGTACACCTTTACGACGTGTCAGTTCGCGTGCTTTGCGAGCGGCTTCACGCGCTCTTGCGGCTTCCAGAATTTTATTACAGATGGTCTTGGCGTCATTCGGATTTTCCAGTAAAAAATCAGACAACTTTTGCGAAACAATCTCTTCAACAACCGGCCTGACTTCTGAAGATACCAGCTTCTCCTTGGTTTGCGATGAGAATTTCGGTTCAAACAGTTTGACTGAAAGCACACAGGATAAACCCTCGCGCATATCGTCACCCGCAGTTTCAATTTTGGCCTTTTTGGCCAGCTCATTTTTTTCGATATAGTTGTTCAGCGTTCGCGTCATGGCAGCGCGTAATCCTGTTAAATGCGCACCACCATCTTTTTGCGGGATATTATTGGTAAAGCATAAAACCTGTTCGCTGTAACTGTCATTCCATTGCATGGCAATTTCAACAGTTATCTTGTCTTTTGTTCCGGAAATATAAAATATATTGGGATGTAAAACCGATTTAGTCCGGTTGATATACTCGACAAAATTCCGGATGCCGCCGGTAAAAGCGAATTTCTCCTCCTTACCCTGGCGCTGATCAATCAGATGAATCCGGATGCCATTATTAAGAAAAGACAGTTCGCGCAGACGTTTGGCAAAAATATCATAGTGATATTCAATGTTACCGAAGATCTCCTTACTCGCGAGGAAATGTACTTCCGTGCCATGCCGCTCGGAATTACCGACAATTGCCAAAGGATTGACAGGAACACCCATGCGAAATTCCATCTCATGCATTTTGCCGTCCCGGCGTATTGTCAGATGCAGCCACTCCGACAATGCATTGACGACGGACACACCAACGCCGTGCAAACCACCAGAAACCTTGTAGGAATTATCATCAAACTTTCCACCCGCATGCAACTCAGTCATGACAATTTCCGCTGCTGAACGTTTCAGCTCATCATCTTCCTTGATTCCTGTCGGAATTCCTCTGCCGTTATCATGTACGCTGACCGAATTATCGGGATGCAGAATCACCGTGATCTCATCACAGTGACCGGCTAAAGCCTCATCAATGGCATTATCAACCACTTCAAAAACCATATGATGGAGCCCAGTACCATCGCTGGTATCGCCGATGTACATTCCTGGACGCTTGCGAACGGCATCAAGTCCCTTCAATATTTTTATACTGTCAGAACCGTAACTGGCGTTTTCATTGGACGGCGGAAGATTATTTTCGTTATTCATGTATTCAGGTTTTTATATAAGATATCTTTTTTCAGATTTTAATCGGCATGATGACATAGCTGAAATCATTCCGGCCAGGGATCGTTATCAAAACGCTGTCTGATGCATTCGCCAGCGCAAAAAGGAATGTTTCGGCCACAACGTGATTTAACAGATCCAAGAGATGCGGCAGTTTTAGACAGATATCGATCGGTTCACCATCATAGCGCACCGCCATTTCTTCAAAAGCTTCCTCCTGTTCGGTATTTCTACTGAAAATACAAAGGTTATCCTTGTCGATTACCAGACGCACACCGCGAAACAATTCATTCGGATTGGAAAGAATCGCAACACGTTGTAAAGCATGCAGCAAATCCAGGCGATTGAGCTCCAGTTGCTTATCATTTTGGGTCGGAATCGCACGACTGTAATTGATATACTTTCCATCGATCACTCTGGATATAAAAATGATGTTGGAGAAGGAAAATCTGACTCTTTTTGGAAAGAATTCAATTTTGACGGTCTCATCATCGTCTTTCAGCAGTTTTAACAGTTCAAGAACGGTCTTGCGCGGCAGAATGGCTTCATGGTCGATATCGCCATCCGCATGATGGTTAAGCGCAGTTGCCAGAGCCAGCCGGTGGGTATCGGTGCCGACAGTTTTTAATTCACTTTGTTGTACCGCTAATAAAACACCGTTTAGATAATACCGTAGATCCTGATCAGCAATGGCGTATTGAACGCAGTTTAACAGGTGCTTTAATACAGTCTGCGGTATGGTGATTGCGGCTATGCAAGTATCTTCTTCAAGCATACGCGGGAAATCATCCGGCGGTAGAATATGTAAGCTGAACCGGTTTTTCAGTGACTTTACCAAAAGCTTGTCTTCCTCTCTGAGAAGTGACACTTCGGTATCGGTATCCAGCGCGCGTAAAATATCCTGAAACTTTTTTGCGGAAACCGTCAAAGAAAAATTTTTTTGATCATCCGTATTTAAGCATGTCTTTGCGGTAATCTGCATTTCCTTATCTGAAGTCAGGAAGGTTAACAGATCCCCCTGTTTTTCAATAACTACGTTTGCGAGTATGGGCATTGTTTGTTTTCTTTCGACAATGCCCGTAACCATTTGTAATGGTTTTAGTAGATTATCCCGATCTATTTTAATTAATAACATTGATATAAAAAAATAATAAGACTAATAAATATGGCATTGTTCTGGGTATAATCACGTTTTCAACTGAATAAACAATTAATTAAAAAAAATTATTAGCCGGTAAAAGTAGCAGATAACCGGTGAATGAATTGTGGATAAAATAGCATAAAACCTATTTTTAAAAGTTATACACAGTTTATTAAAATGTTATACACCTATTTGAAACAGGTTTTAACCGCGTAAAATATGAATTAAAGCATTGTAGTCACGATTAATCGCCGGATCGGAAGCGCGCAGTTCGTTAATTTTCTTATGGCCGTGCAGTACCGTTGTATGATCTCTGCCGCCAAACGCTTCACCGATATCCGGCAGGCTGAGTGTGGTCAGTTCCTTGGCAATGGCCATAGCCATTTGCCGGGGTCGGGCGATGATGCGTGACCGTTTCTTTGAATACATTTCGGAGACCTTTATTTTATAGTAGTCAGCCACCGTTTTCTGAATGTTTTCTATGGAAATCTGGCGGTTTTGCACTGCGAGCAGATCTTTTAGCGCTTCCTTGGCGTTTTCCAATGTGATTTCCTGGCCGATAAAACGTGAATAAGCCATCACACGTTTAAGCGCGCCTTCCAGTTCCCGCACATTCGAGCGTATATGTTTTGCGATGAAAAAAGCAACATTTTCTCCCAATTTTAAATTTTCCAGTTCAGCTTTTTTGATCAGAATAGCGACTCTCATTTCAAGTTCAGGGGGTTCAATCGCGACTGTCAAACCCCATCCAAAACGGGAGACAAGTCTTTCCTCGAGTCCTGAAATTTCTTTAGGATAGGAATCGCAGGTGATGATGACTTGTTTATGGGCTTCCACCAGTGCATTGAACGCGTAAAAAAACTCTTCCTGAGTCCGGTTTTTGCCGCCAAAAAACTGTACGTCGTCAACAAGTAAGAGATCAAGTGAATGATAATAAAGCTTGAACTGATCAAATGATTTGTGCTGGTAGGCATTGACGACATCGGAAACATATTTCTCTGCGTGCACATAGCGTATTTTTGCGCTTCCATTGTTTTCAAAAACATAATTTCCAATCGCTTGTATGAGATGCGTTTTACCCAGACCTACGCCACCATAGATAAAAAGCGGGTTATACGCAGTGCCAGGCGATTCGGCGACCTGTATGGCACCTGCACGCGCAAGCTGGTTTGCTTTTCCGGTAACGAAGTTTTCAAATGTAAAACTGAGATTCAGATGACTGGCATGCCTTTTTCCAGGTTTGGGACTTGCAGCGGGCTTGCGCGAAGCCGGCTTGTTTTCGTTATCTGATTCGCGCTGTATTTTATCGGCAGGTATTTGATTCGCCTGCGTTGTTGTCGTATCGGCTGTGTCGGCTATTTTGCAATGGAAACAGATTTCTTTGGCAAAATAGGTTTCCGCCATGTTTTTGATGTGTGAGACAAAGTTTTCCTGTATCCATTGCAAAACAAAGCGATTGGGTGCAATAAGCGTGATTTCTGTTTCATGATCGGAATGATTGCCTTGCAGCCGTAATGGCTTGATCCAGGTATTGAATTGCTGTGCGTTCAATTCGTTTCTGAAATGGTTGAGGCAGGATTGCCAGAAGGTATCAAATGCCAGATGATTCATCAAATAGAATAGCGGTTTTAAAAGATTTTAATGACACTGAAAAGAAAAATATGGTGTTTATTGTTTGATGAATGATTACTTTCGCTGATGTACGGTTAGCTTTTGAGTACTTCAATATTATCAATAAGCCTCGTTTGGCCGATCCGAGCCGCAGCCATGACAACAAGTGCTTTGTCTTCCGGATGTGCCGGCATTAACGAGGCTTGGTTTAAGATAGCGATATAATCAACTGACCATCCCCGGGTTTTAAGTGTGTGCATTGCATTTTTTTCTAATAACGCAAAGCGGCTTTGCCCGGCTTGTATATCCGTTTTAACTGCGTTTAATGTTTGATACAAATGGCACGCTTCGATGCGCTGCATGTCGTTCAGATAGCGGTTACGCGAACTCAATGCCAGACCATCCGAAGCGCGGACAGTCTCTTCATCCAGAATTTCAATGGGCAGGTTTAATTGCTGTACCATCAGGCGAATGATATGCAACTGTTGGTAGTCCTTTTTTCCAAAAAGGGCGATATCGGGTTGAATAATATTAAATAATTTTAATACGATCGTTGCGACACCACGAAAAAAACCGGGACGGAATCTGCCTTCAAACTGATCAGCAACTGGTGGTAATAGTACCAAGATTTCCTGTTCAACAGGGAAAAGAATTTTATCATCAGGCGCAAAGACAATATCAACGTCCAGGTTTTGCAACAGCTGGCAATCTTCGTTCAGTGTTCGTGGATATTGATTGAAATCTTCATTCGGCAAAAACTGCAACGGATTGACATAAATGCTGACAACGACGCAGTCAGCATGTTTTTTCGCTTTGTGAATCAGCGCCAGATGTCCTTCATGGAGATTGCCCATGGTCGGTACAAATGCGATTTTATGGGTGTTCTTAAGTGCTGTGCGTAATTCAGAGATAGTGTTTATAACTTTCAATTTAGAATTTAAAAACGATTAAAATTCATGTTCGCTATCAGGAAACTGGTTATTTTTAACCGCTTTGACATAACTTCTTATTGCTTCCTGAATACTGCCGGAGTTTTCCATAAAGTTTTTAGTGAATTTTGTTTTTTTGCCTTGATATAAACCCAGCATGTCGTAAAGTACAAGCACTTGTGCAGAGCACGCTCGGCCCGCACCGATACCGATTGTTGGGATACGCAGTTGTTCGGTAATCTGTTTTGCCAGCGTGGCAGGTACAAGCTCCATAAGCAGTAATGCAGCGCCAGATTCCTCGAGGATTTGTGCATCTTCGATTAATTGTTTCGCCGAAGCCTCGGTATGGCCCTGAAGTTTATAGCCGCCGAACTGATGCACTGATTGTGGCGTTAAACCAATATGCGCACAAACCGGAATACCGCGCTGCGTTAAAAAATGGACTGTTTCCGCCATAATACGGCCACCTTCGATTTTAACCATTTGCGCACCTGCGGCGAGGAGTTTTCGAGCGTTTTCAAAAGTATGCTGCGGTGACCGCTGTGAGGTTCCAAACGGCATGTCAGTCATGATGAATGCATTTTCCGCGCCGCGTGCAACACAGCGTGTATGATAAATCATGTTGTCCAGCGTTACGGAAAGTGTTGTCGCTTCACCTTGTATAACATTACCCAGCGAATCGCCGACCAGCAGAACATCAACACCGCAATTTTCCAGTATCCCGGCAAATAAAGCGTCATAGCAGGTCAAAACAGTAAATTTCTCCCTGTTTTCGTATATTTTCTGGAGTGTGCTGAGCGTGGTTTTCATTCTGGGATACTGATCAATGAAGGAATCAACAGTGTAATGCGGGAAGCTTTATTCAAGAATATCCAGCTGTTCTATGGACTGATCGCGGCAAGATACGATAAATTGACTGATTTTACCATGCCCGGGAATTTGACAGTCGGGAGCGATTTCCATCAGTGGAAACAAGACAAAAGCGCGTTGCATCATGCGGGGATGTGGCAATATCAGGTTTATGGTTTCCAGCCGCAGATCATCATACAGCAGTATATCCAGGTCCAGTGTACGTGGCGCATTCAGTGCGGTGTGCGGATCGCGTATACGGCCGTGGCGCCGCTCAATTCCAAGTAATTCGTCTAATAACTGCACGGGTTGAAGCGCGGTTACAATTTCAGCGACTGCATTGATGAAATCAGGTTGGTCCAGTCGTCCTACAGGCGCGCTTTTATAGAGCGAAGAACGTTTCAGCAGTGTTGTATCCGGGAGTGTATTCAGATCAAGATAGGCTTGCTGGATGTGTGTAACCGGATCATCAAGATTACTGCCAAGCGCGATGTAGGCATGACTGAATGGTTTTGCGGTATGCGGCATAAGTCAGGATGCGGCTTTTTCGGATGCATCGGTTACATCGATTTTACTGCCGGATGACTTGCGGCGGCTTCGGCTCCTGCGTTTCTTGGGCGGCGACAATTTATGAATTGTTTGGATCAGCTTTTCACGCTGCTCGTGATTCGCGGCAATAAACTCTTTCCACCAGGAAGCGATTTCTGCATTGATTTCACCACTTTCACAGCGCAGCAGCATAAAGTCATAAGCCGCGCGGAATCTCGGATGGCTCATCAAGCGAAAAGGCCCTCGCCCGGCCAGTGACTCAAAACGGGGTTGCATGGTCCATATTTCCTGGATGGTTGCAGTGAAACGCCGGGGTATCGCCAGATTTTTTTGCTGCTTGGCGAGCACATCATCCATAGCCTTGTATAAAGCTACAGAAGGCTTTTCTCCATGTCCTTTATAAATACTCCAGCTGGCCAGCACCTCGTGCCATAGCAGTGATGCAAACAGAAATGCCGGTGAAACAGGTTTATCCTGCAGGACTCTCTCATCAGTGTTTTTCAGGGCGAGTGTTATAAAGCGCTCGCCCAGCGGCTGTTCGAGAATGACATCGAGCATCGGCAGCAGGCCATGATGAAGTCCGCGCGCGCGCAGATCGACAACGCAGGCCAGCGAATGGCCTGACAGCAACAGTTTCAGCATTTCGTCGAACAGGCGTGCTGCCGGTACATTCTGTAATAGCGGCGCCAGATCTCCAATGGGCTGTGCAGTTTTTGCATCTATCTGCAGACCGAGTTTTGCTGCCAGACGCACGGCTCTGAGCATCCGAATCGGATCTTCCCGATAGCGTGAAACCGGTTCGCCGATTATGCGCAACGTTCTGGCGCTGATATCTTCATAACCGTTAAGATAGTCGTGAATTTCCTCAGTCGCCGGATCATAAAAAAGCGCATTCATAGTGAAGTCTCGCCGCACAGCGTCTTCTTCCTGGCTGCCGAAAACATTGTCTTGCAGTAATCGTCCATGCTGGTCAGTAATATCATTCATTCCGAGTGGATGGCCATTATCGGGCGATGGACCGCGGAATGTGGATACTTCCACCGTTTCAAGACCGCACATCACGTGCACCAGACGGAATCGCCGGCCTATGATGCGCGAGCGCCGGAACGCAGAACGAACCTGCTCGGGTGTTGCATTGGTTGCAACATCAAAGTCTTTTGGATCAAGTCCGAGTAGTAAATCTCTGACCGCACCGCCGACAACAAAAGCTGAAAAACCGGCTTTTTGCAGTTCCTGGGTGGTTTTCAAAGCGCATGAGCTGATCTGGTCGCGGCGTATACCATGGTGTTTTATCGGTATGACACGTAACTGAAAAAGCGAGTTATCGGCAGTGTCAGCAGTTTTTTTTCGCTTGAAAACCTTTTGGAGTAATTTTCGAATCATTGCAAAACACTGAAAGTATCTATGTTGAATTATACACTGCGGACTGTATCGTATGGATTGTCTTTACGTCTTTGCGGCAATTCAGTTGTTTTTAGAAGTCCAAGGAACATCATAGTCGTGCGGCGATTGTTTGACTCGAAAAATCTCATCTGTCAATCCGTAAGTGTCAACACGTTGCGGAGTCGGCCGCTCCTTGAAATGTACATTCGTGATAGTACAGGTAATAAAGCATTGCGTGTTGTACATCCAAGCGACTGGAATTATAATCTAACGGGTCAGTAAAGGCTGGAGCAATAAGAATGTTTATTCCGGTGTTTCACTGTCTGATATGTTAAGTTAAGAAAAAATCTATTGTGAGGAAAAGACCAATGAAAGTATCAAAATTAATGAGTGCGGGCTTAGTCGCTGGACTGTTGCTTGCCGTCGGTGCTGTACAGGCCGGTGAAAAAAACTTCAAAGTAATCATGAACGCTTATGACACTACAATTCCTGAATTGAATGTTGAAGGCGTGACAGTGAAAAACATTCGTGCGTTCAATGTCTTAAATGAACCTGAAACCATTGCGGTGCATAAAGGCGCTAAAGTAAATATCGTCATCGAGAACAAATCGCCTATCAGCGAAGGTTTTTCAATTGATGAATACGGCATTCAGGAAGTCATCAAAGCCGGTGAAACCAAAACAATTTCATTTGTTGCTAATAAAGCAGGCGCATTTACAGTCTGGTGCCAGCTGCATCCTAAAAACATTCATTTGCCCGGTACTTTGAATGTGATTGAATAAAAGACCTTGAAAGTCACGTGGTTCTGACAGAAAGTCTTTGAGTAGTTGAAAAATGGCCGGATTATAGATATCCGGCCATTTTTCTGTCTGTGGAAAGAACTTTAGTGACAGACAGACACGATCTGTTCACCCGATTTTTATGAAAATCAGATTGATATACCCAGTATGCGGGATAATTTATCCGGTAATTATTCCTGTTTCAGTGCAATTTCCCCCGGAATCCGAATTTTTCAAAAAACATCGCGATAGAGTTTCAGCAGTCGGTTCGTTAACTTGATGAGACCATCGGTTTCTGCCGCCTGTGTTCAGAGTATTTTTCAGTTCGTCAGCTTGCAGCCTTAAAAACAACCCATAAATCGAGTCAGTAATGACACGGATTCAATGTCAGTGAAACCGGTTACGCAATGCATGCTATCCGCCGTGAATTGGGAGTACAACACAGGCAGCCGGAAATTCCAGCAGTTTGAGCTTGCGCAAGTAGCATTTGCATAAACATTTTGGCCTATTCCGCAGAAGCCTGTTCTTGAAGATAGTCCTGATTTGCAGGCAACCCGAAATTCACAAAATTTGTATATCCTGGATATACGCAAGTACTCTCGATGTCCGGGAAGACAAGATTTGAGACGAAAAAACGTACAGTAGCGACCCGCTGTGGCAACTGTGTTTTAAGGTAATGTGAGAAAACGCGAATATTGAGGCCATCGGTAAGCGGCCGGTGACCTCCGTTTACAACGGACCAAATACACACTTGGCTAGTGTTGAACTTGCCGCCACTTCAAATACTTATCGGTAAATAAAACGATCAAAAGAAATGCGATGATATACGGCACGGCGGCAAAAAAGGTATCCGTCAGATTTTTGGATTGGATTTGCAGGGGATACTCATAGTGCACAGCCGGTACACCCAGTCCGGTCACCAGAAGGGTATACTGGCCTTTGTTCAGGTTGAATTGGCCTTTAATGACACCATCTGTATGGTTGGTGGAATGTAAAGACGCTATTGTTTCTCCGGGGGTGTTGCCATCGTTGCGCACAACTTTTATATCGATCGGCATAGTGCGCAAGGCGTGGTCGACGAGATCCAGAACCCAGAGTGTTTCGCCTGCATGGGGAATTTCAGTGCAGTATTCCGCTTCCGGATCGTATTGTGGCTGGTAGGTGCTCAGATGCACCATGCTGCCTGCCATATTGCGCACACAAATGTCCGACTCCAGTGTTACTTTTCCATGTGCTGCTGCGAAAGCTGAATAAAATAATGCGACGAAGATGATGCTTGATACCCACCATTTTTTGATATGCTGTTTTAACATGTAACAACTCCTGCGGTTGTTGATCAGTAATTTATTTATGGCGTTTCTGCTGTCCTTGCTTTAAATTCCGCGGCCTATAGGACAGACCGCGGAAAGTGTTAAAAAGTAGGTGAAGATAGATTAGGGCACAATCCGGTTGTTCAATATTTCTTTGCTTTGGTTATTCCAGATGACGTCTGTCAGGTTGGAGTAAC
>CAZTCY010000055.1:0-20447 GCA_964612715.1 uncultured Nitrosomonas sp.
TCGTCCAATTTTGCCTTGCACTGTACCCCTTGATCGAGATCTTGAACAGGTTCTAAGACGAAATCAAAATCCATCAGTAAAATATTCAACATAAATCAACGCTATAGTGGACACCACAAAAACGACAAATAATAATGTTTTGTCACTCATCTTTTTTCCATACTCATAAAATACTTCCTGATCAGCTGTTTCAGGTTAATCATTTTATTGCAAACAGGTATCACTGGCTGTTTTTTGTTCCGCACAATGGCTATGACTATAAACGCGCCATGAGCAGCCGCCTGATTTCCAGATCTGTCAGAACGACAGGATTAGTCTTCATACTGCTGCCGCGCGAATGCGCTACAACCTTATCCAGTCCCGCTTCCGACAGGCCAAAATGGGATAAGCGCGGCAGCTCCAGTTCTTGCGTCCAGCCCGACAGCAGCTGCACTAACGCCGCGTGCGCAGAATCTGAATCATGGAACGATTTCCGGCACAATATTTCAGCCACATGCGCGTATTTCTCCAGCGCCGCGTTATCAGGCGTTCTATCGCGCATACTTTCGATATTGATCCGGGTTGCCGACGCCACCAGCGTTCCGCAGACAACACCATGCGGTATCGGATAAAACGCACCCAGCGGAGAGGCCACACCGTGCACAGAACCCAAGCCGACCTGCGCCAGTGTTATCCCTGACAACAAGGCGGCATAAGCCATTTTTTCCCGATATATCTTTACTGCGTCAGTATTCTGCTGATGACACTGTCGGTACAAGGGTATGAGCGCGTCGCGCACGGCCTGCAAACCGCTGATCGCGAGCGCATCGGTAAACGCATTGGACTTGATCGACACATAGGATTCCAGCAGCTGCGTGAGTGCATCCATTCCATTGGCCGCAATCACGTCTGGTGGACAACCGGCCAATAATTCAGGATCAACAACCGCGTACTCCGCCACCAGTTTTTCATGCCGGAAAGATTTCTTAAATCCGTCTTCACCTTGAACGCTCAAGACGGCATTTTTGGTCGCCTCACTGCCGGTGCCGGCTGTAGTCGGCACCGCAATCAGAGGAACAGCGGGACCTTCATAGGGCAATTCCGGCCCTACGCCTTCCAGATAATCCATGACGGTGCGCTGCACCTTCAATAACCCGGCAATCGCTTTCGCTGCATCAAGTGCGCTGCCGCCGCCTATGCCGACAACAACATCGAAAGCGCAATCCGACAATGATCTGACCGTCGCGTCAATCAACCCGGGAGAAGGCTCATGCGTAACAGTACAATGTTTCCAGCGCATACCCCGCTGCTCGAGCTGTTCGGTAAATGACTGCCAGCCAGGCAGGCTTTTGTATGAATGCGCACCCGTCACCAGCAGGATATGCCTGCCATAGCCGGCGAGTATTGCCGGTAATGTGTTAAAAACACCCGAACCGAATTCGATACGCGGTAATCGCGCGATGGAAAATTCAAACATCAGACACTCACCACCGGAAATATGCCCTGATAGGCCACACCCTGGCGCGGTTCAGCCATCCAGTCCGCCACAGTTTCCCGCCAGGCCAGATAATGTGGCGTTTCTTTATGCGCGGCAGCATCCTGCGGCGTTTTATACGCTTCATAGAGCACAAATCGGGTCGGCTCGTCCGCCGACTGCAGAATATCAAAACGCACGTTGCCGGGCTCCCTGATCGAACCCTCGTGATTTAACCGGCAGGCTTCCTTGAAAGCCTCAATGTTCCCGGGTTTAACCGAAACATACACGATGGTGACATACATTCTATCTCTCCTTAGAACCTGTTCGAGATTTCACTGAAGGACGCATTGCAGCGTTAAAATCGAACTCAAAATGCTCACATACTTCACTTCAAGTATGCTGCGCTTTGCTTGCGTCGTTCAATTTTGCCTTGCACTACACCCCCCTTGATCGAGATCTTGAACAGGTTCTTATATTTGTGTGCGGCCATTAAAAAATCAAAAACTTCAGCTACGATAATATTCAGTTGTTGGATCCATCAGAATGTAGTAAAAGGATACCGACACTGTTTATAGATATTATCATCCGTACTCCGCAGACAGGAAATTACCACTAAGCTCTTCATGTAACATGGCTATCATTCGCATTAAAAACCTGCTGCTCAGGACTTACATTGGCTTTAACGATGAAGAAGTCAGCAAACTGCAGGATGTTGTCATTAATATGACTATTGAGGTTGATCTGATACATGCCATTCAGCATGATGCAGTCGACGGTTCCTACAATTATAAGATTATCACCAAAAATGTCATTGCATTGGTACAGGAACAAAAATTCATGATGCTGGAAAAATTAACCCAATCCATTCTGGACGAGATCATGAAAAATAAAGATGTCCGGTCCGCAAAAGTGGAAGTCGACAAACCGCATGCACTGCGATTCGCCGAATCGGTATCGGTGGAGCTCAGTGCGACACGCAGCGGCACCCATGACTGATAACCGATTACCAATAAACACCGCAGCTGCAATCAACGAATGCATTATTGGCGTTGGCTCGAACATCGACCCTGAACTCAACATACAGGCCGCACTTGCAATCCTGCATCAGGAAACCGATGTCAGGGGCGTTTCAAAGTGGGTTAAAACCGCGCCTATCGGTATCAACAACCAGAATGATTTTATCAACGGTGCGATCAAAATACACACCGCAATGTCGCAGGAATCATTTAAACGCTATCTGAAAAATCTTGAAGACAAACTGGGTCGTGATCGCTCACTGCCCAGGTATGGTCCAAGAGTCATTGATCTGGACATTATTGTCTGGAACGATGACATCATTGATGATGACTACCACACCAGGGATTTCGTCAAGAATGCGATTAATGAATTAAAATCATCGTATTGATATGCCACAAAACCGAAACTTATTCGCCCACCCTGTGCTGCATTAATTTCCCCCGAAACAGAAAAAGTTGTTGCACTTTTTTTCGCTATTTGGCGTATACTCCGCAGTGTCGTATGGATTCAAGTTGTAGAACAGTACCTCGTGGTCTTTTTTTCCTTGATATTCGCTGACAGCTTGCGCTGTTTGTATGAACACTCATTTAAAACAAACACGCGCGTAAAACTTTGTAAATTTATAATTTTTCTAAGGAAAAACTCATGGCAACAGGTATTGTAAAATGGTTCAATGACTCCAAAGGTTTCGGTTTCATCACGCCCGACGACGGCGGCGAGGATTTGTTTGCACATTTTTCCGCAATTCAATCTTCAGGGTTTAAATCTCTGAAAGAAGCCCAACGTGTGGTATTCGATATCACCAGCGGCCCCAAGGGTAAACAGGCAGCCAACATCAGGCCGCAATAAAATCCGGAAAATGTAGCGCTATCCCAAACCCCGGTTCTCCGGGGTTTTTTATGCGACCGGCAACTTGGTCTTTGAAATAGTATTGCTTTCTCTATAAGATATCAGATGATTAATTTGACTGACTGGATTATGGATTACAGAAAAGGAGAAAACGATGCCTATCAGCGAACTTTGCAGTCGTGAAGTGATCATTGTTGAAGCCGAAGATTCTGCGCTGGAAGCGGCCAGACTGATGCGCAAACACCATGTCGGCGATGTCGTCGTCATCGAAAAACAAAACAGTATCCGGAAACCGGTAGGCATAGTAACCGACAGGGATCTCATTGTTGAAATCATGGCCACCGAGCTTGATCCCACTGTAATTACCGTGGGCGATATCATGACGCCCAAACTCGTGACCGTTAAGGAAAGCGCGAGTATATTCGAAACGATTCAATACATGCGTCGCAAGGCAGTCAGGCGTTCACCCGTAATCGATGATAACGGCGGACTGGTCGGGATTATTACCATGGACGATCTATTGCAATTGTTATCCGAGGAACTGTCCGAACTGACCAAGATCGTTGACCGGGAAACCGATAAAGAATCCAGGCAGCGTCCATAATCAACACCATCCAACTCGGTGTGATCAACGGCACATGCCTTTCGGATTGAATTGGGGTAGAGAACGCGCTTTCCGGCAGCATAAATTATAGCTACACTTATGCATTTTCAACGTGGAAAAGAAAAAAGCAGAATCGCTATGCGCGTCTTTTACAGGTCCATCGCCCTGATTGCTCTACTGGCAATGCTCACGGCCGCATCAGGCTGCTCTGTCTATATGGCTGCCAAGCAACCCAACGCCAAAAAAATAAGTCTTTTTCAATCCGGAACACCGCGGAATCTCCTTTTGGGCGAATTCGGCCCGCCCATTGTCAGCGAAGACCGTGAAGGTAAAATCATCGAAATATTCAAATTCACTCAGGGTTATAGCACAGGCGTCAAAACCGGCAGAGTCATTTTTCACAGCGTCGCCGATGTCGTTACTTTAGGCTTATGGGAAGTCGTCGGAATGCCGACCGAGACTGTTTTTAGTGGCAGTGAAATGGCTTTTCAAGTAAGCTACGATGACGATAGCAACGTGGATGAGGTCATTATCCTGAAGAAAAAATGATTTCGCGCAAGCCGATTGATGCATGTTCCGCACCCAATTCCAAGGAGAAATATCATGAAAAAACAAATTTATCCGACACTTGCTGCAACAACCACGATCTGTATGGTTTCAGTTCTGGTGGGATGCGCAACACCCGGTGGTGGCGGTAACGCGCTGGGTACGGTCGACAGTGGTCTGTCTTCCATAGAACAATCCGCTCAGATGGGAAGGCAGGTCATCTCAACCGGAACTATGGCCGCATCCGAAATGGCTACAGTCCCGGGACAGGTCGGCCTGGTCGATATTCTTGTCCGGCAGTTAGGTATCACCCAGCAACAGGCTCTGGGCGGCAGCGGTGCAATCTTCCAGCTGGCTCAAGCCAGCATGACGCCCCAGGCTTTCTCCGCACTGTCTCAATCGGTACCCGGAATGACAGACATGTTAAATGCCGCACCTGTTGTTTCAAGTCCGCTGACGGGGATGGGCGGTGGCGTTTCCGCATTGCTGGGAAATACCGGTGCAAGCACTGCTTTAAATAATGCCACATCACTGGCTGCCTCTTTTCAGCAGCTTAATCTGTCGCCCGATATGGTTGGCCAGTTTGTTCCCATTGTGACGGACTATGTCCGCACCACCAGCGGTCAGTTAACCGCCGATCTGCTGAACTCAGCACTGAATATCCCATAAAATCCGAATCACAACGCGGGAACGGGATTCCGCCGTGCCGCCCCACTGAATTGTAAATTGTTTTTGACGGCGTTTATGGTTATCGTGATTATAAACGCCTACTTTAAAGTAAAAACAACCCGGCTTCCTTTGTCGTTAACCGCGTTTCCGCTTTGCATCACGCCGGTTACAAACACGCGATCCCCGGTAATGCCGCCTTTCTCCAGCAACCAGTTTTGCGCCGCCAGCGCTCTGTTTTGCGCAAGTTCGTTCATTTCATCAGTACTGACTGTTGCATGCTGAAGCAATAACTGCTCCATTTCATGATCCGGTATTTTTTTTGTAAAACCTAAAAAATTCGCCGGTTTCTCAAAATCAGCCGCTTTATATTCCACTTCAAGATATTTGCTGTATTCATCCGGTGTCAATTCAGTTTCGGCAAACACGCCGCGGGTTTCGCCCTTTTTAGCGTCAGCTGCGAGTTTATGCGCCACAATCTGCTGTCGTAAACGCATTTGTTTTAAACCTTCGTAATCACTGGCCGGGTCTGTATGACCCGCAATTTCCAGACGCAGCGCGGGCCGGTCGTTGAGTATCTGGGACAAAGCTTGTAAACGGCTTTCGGTATCGATCTCAATGACAGCAGAACCGGGAGAAAAGACGATTTCGGATAATTCCGCATCCTGCCCCAGCATTGAACCCAGCAGTGTAAACGGTGCCGTTACCGCACGCGTGATGAGATTGACAAAAGCTTCCAGGATGACGCCCCCCAGACTGAACTTGGGATCATCGATCGAACCTTTAACCGGCAGATGAACATCAATTTCGCCATGCCGGTTTTTAAGCAATGCAATCGCCAATTCCAGCGGCAACGATACGGCTTCTTCGCTGTCCACACGCGCGCCAAGCGTCAGCTGATCGAGAAAAACATTATTTTCCGCGGTTAATGCACCCTCATTGACACGATAATGCACGTCGACGGACAGCTTTCCTTTCTCAATGCCGTAACCGATATACTTTCCGGAATAGGGACTGAATGATGGCAAATCGATCTCTTTGGCCTTTGCGGTAATATCCAGCACAAGCCGGGAACCAAATGGCTGAATACTGCCATGAATTTCCAACGGCGCTGTCTTGTCGATGGCGCCCTTGATATCGATCACGCCCGCTTCCTTGCGCTGAATAGGGCCAATCTGGCCTTGCAGTCCGGTTAGATTGGCATGGTAATTCGGCTGGATAAAGCGATCATAAAAATCGATCTTGCCGTGTTGCAATAGAATTTTGCCAATGTATAACGGCAGGGCATCATCTTCTTTCGTTTTATCAACAACAGGTTTGGTTTGATCACTTGCACCGGTTGCCGCCTTCTCCTGCCGCACAATGTGTTTCAGATTCAATTCGCCATCGCGCTGGAGTATGACATGCGCATAAAAATCCTCCAGTTTTACCGTATCCATATTCATCTTCAGCGGATCACTGGAAAAATCCAGACTACTGATATCCAGATTCTTCCAGCGCAATACTTCCCGGGCCATTTTGGGATCCAGCATATTAAAGCTTCCCAGCCGGGTTTGCCCGCTGACGGCCACCTTGAGCGGATGCCCACCCGCCTTAACACTGCCGTTAAAAGAAATATCGCCGCGCGTCAATAGAACATTCAACACATCGCCCGCCCAGCCCTGCAAGGAAACCAGATCAACCGTTTTTAAATCGAGATCCAGTTCCGTAATAAAGGGCGACCATGCCAATAAACCGCGCGATTCGATACTGCCGCGTCCATTCACCACCGCAGTCATACGCAGATCAAGCGGTTTTTCACCGCTGATGTCGATATTTTCCGCGATCAGATCCAGGGGATCAATCGTCATTGGCACCACATCCGCCATCGTTTGGTCGGTATAGCGGATCGCCGCGGCATTTAGCCGCAGTTGATTGATCTTCACGGCCCACGACTGGGTTTTATCTTCTGTTTCCCGGCTTTCTGTTGGTCGACTTTCTGTTTGCCGGCTTTCAGCCTGAGCCGCATATTCGGCCCGTACCTCAGGCAATGGCTTTCTGCCGGGTATCGGAATCGATACTGAAACGGCTTGCGCAGACGATGCCATTGAAACAGCCGTATCCGGTGAACCGAAAAAACGCATCAGCTCAATGCCACCATCCGGATTACGGTTAACGATGCTACTCAACCTGTCCAGCGTGATCGCATTCAGCACGATCCGTTTATCCGCAAAATCCAGCTTCACGTCGTCGACTGCAAACTTCGCCAACGACAAAACGGCTGCCTTGTTACCTGCCGGATCCGATAATGGCGACAGTACGATATCATTCAGGCTGAACACCAGGCTGGACGGTACCCGGCCTGTCAGATCAAACTGCTCCAGACTGACATGAAAACTGCCAAGATCGACCTGATAAGGCATCTGCACGGATTGATTGCGGATGACGGTTCGTTTGATCGACGACTTGCCTGTGAGTGTAATCGCGGTGGAATCTCCATCGGATTGTTCAAATGCCAGCGTCAGATCGCTGTCGAAATGACCTGACAACAGGCTGATTCCGGCCGGGAGCGGCAGATAGCCTGCAATATTCATCAAATCAGCATCGGTCAGTTTAAGCGTCAGCGTGGCCTCACGTTTATCCGTAAAAGGCCGCAGTTTTCCATCCAGCAAAAAAGGCGCGCCATTGATCCTGGCGCTGAAATGCGGTTTAACCCAGTCCGCTTTAACAGCATCCAGATTGGCGACAAACGGGATTGCAAAATTGATTTCGGAGATCGACTGGCGACTCGACTTGAAACGGTCAACCCATTCAACATGGCCGTTCCTGAGCGCGATATTACTGATCGAAAACAACGCCGGTTCTTCATCTTCGGAAGGCTGTACAAATTTGTCAATCAGGTCCGAAAAATTAAACGCATGCGCATCATCACGCGCCAGACGGATATACGGCGCATCCAGGGTAACCGCACTGATCACCGGTGCGCGCTGTGTTATCGATGCCGGACTGATATGCACATACAGATGATCAAACGCAAAAAATGTTTCCGACGCATCCAAACCATCCGCTTTTTCGCCGACACGAAAACCGCTTACAGACAACTCCAGCGTATAAGGTTTGATCTCAATCGCCTGCACAGTCACCGGGCGCTCAAGCAAGGCGGACAAGCGCAGTTCCATCTGCGATTTGACAAAACCCGGCAACCAGTAATAGCCGAGCAGCCCGAACAAGGCAACGACGGTCAGAACACTACCCAAACCGATTGCCAGGCGCCTGCGTGTCACAACAGGTTTTTTTTGTATTTGCTTCGCGGTTTGCGTCATGGCTACATCCTCTCTGCTACGCAGTAGCGCTAATCTTGCAATTCAGACGAATGGAAAAGATTCAAACTGACTGCTTGCGTACTTAAGAGCCTGTTCAAGATCTCGATCAAGGGACACAGTGCAAGGCAAAATTGAACGACGCAAGCAAAGCGCAGCATACTTGTAGTATGTGAGCATTTTGAGTTCGATTCTGAGTTCAATTTTGTCGCAGCAATGTGCCCTTCAGTGAGATATTGAACAGATTCTAAGGGTGATTCCTGATTGAATTAAACTACTCTACATCTACCGCACCCATTCAAATAACAGCTATCAACGGCACTGCCCGAATCATTAAACCGCGGATTCAGGCAGTTGCCGGTGGAACATGCCGTAAGACAATTAATAGTGCGGATTTTTTTGCTCTATCCCGACAAGTTCAACATCAAAAATCAACGTTGAATTCGGTGGAATGACTTTGCGTACACCACGCGCGCCATAAGCCATCTCCGGCGGAATGACAAGCGTACGTTTGCCGCCGACTTTCATGCCGCGCACACCATGATCCCACCCCTTGATGACTTTACCGGCGCCAAGCATAAATGAAAAATGCGCATCCCGATCATACGAACTGTCAAATTGCCTGCCTTTCTTGTCAGGTGCGGATTCATCATAGAGCCAACCGGTGTAATGCACGTTTACTGTTTTTCCGATGTCGGCTTCTTCACCCTCACCCACCTTGTGGTCAATTTTTTCAAACTGCAATCCCGCTGCCGCAGCATTCTCCTGAGCGGCAAAAACAGACTGCGGCAACATGAACAGCGCCAACAATGCCATTGATGAAATGAAAATACCTGAATCGCGATGAAATTTAATACTGAACATTTTTTTCCTCAAAAAATTAACAAAAACTTTATTTTAATAACGCACTCTTATGCTTATGTAGTATAACCTAACATGAATTTATCCTTAGAACCTGTTCATGATCTCGATCAAGAGGTGCAGTGTAAGGCAAAATTGAACGACGCAAGCAAAGCGCAGCGAACAGCCGTAAGGCTGGCCCGTAGGGCGAGGCGCTTGCGCCGAGTAAAAAGCGGAGCATACTTTTGAAGTATGTGAGCATTTTGAGTTCGATTTTAACGCTGCAATGCGCTCTTCAGTAAGATCTTGAACAGATTCTTACAGACGAGTCTTCTATATCCAGACAATGCAATCACCTGAAAAATTCGAAAATAATACAATTAATCTTGGCGGACAGGAAATGCCCGCTCAATTGTTACGCCTGCATCATTCCCCATGGGTTCGCGGCCTCTTTCTCGGCGCGGGCTGTATCGCCCTCATGCTGGGTGCTTTGGGTGTCTTCCTGCCCATTCTGCCAACCACGCCTTTTGTGTTACTGGCCGCCGCCTGTTTCGCGAGAGGTTCCGAACGGTTTCATACCAAACTCATGACCAACCGCTATATCGGACCGATCATTCTGGAGTGGCGTCTGCACCGCAGTGTCACCCGCAAAACGAAACGCCTGGCTTATATCATGACTACCCTGTCATTCAGCGTTTCAATTCTGATTGTCCCTGAAATGTGGCAAAAAATCATGCTCGCAACGATCGCCTGCATTTTGGCGTTTTATCTTTCACGCCTGCCTGTCAGAGCATCTGACAGCAACAATATCTCCTCAGCTTAGCGTTGGTCCATCGCAAGTCAATCGTGTCCCAAGTCGATCATATACGGTCTTAGAACCTGTTCAAGATCACGATCAAGGGGTACAGTGCAAGGCAAAATTGAACGACGCAAGCAAAGCGCAGCGAACAGCCGTAAGGCTGGCCCGTAGGGCGAGGCGCTTGCGCCGAGTAAAAAGCGCAGCATACTTGCGTATGTGAGCATTTTGAATTCGATTTTAACGCCGCAATGCGCCCTTCAGTGAGATCTTGAACAGGTTCTTAAGCACGTGTGATTGTTGTATGATTGTTGACAGATTCATTCCCATGGCGGATGAGGAGATACGACCCAATGGATAACTTACCGTCCAAACACTGGCACGACCTGCCTCACGATGAAGTAGCCGTACTGCTGGCATCGAATATCACTGAAGGCCTTGATCCGTCTGAAACAACACACCGCCAGAAACGCTTCGGTCCGAACAGGCTCACGCCTAAAAAAGGTAAAAATCCGTTAGTCGTCTTTTTGCTTCAGTTTCATCAGCCGCTGGTGTATATCCTGCTGGCCGCAACGATTGTTACATTTGCGCTGCAGGAATGGGTGGACAGCAGTGTCATTTTCGGTGTCGTTCTGGTGAACGCGATCATCGGTTATGTTCAGGAATCCAGGGCGCTCAAGGCTATTGAAGCGCTCACCCGCACAATGGATGGTACCGCGACAGTGATGCGCGCCGGAAAAAAGCAAAAAATTGCAGCTTCCGACCTGGTGCCCGGTGACCTCGTCTTACTGCAATCCGGAGACAGAGTACCAGCGGACTTGAGGCTATCACAGACCCATGAATTGCAGATCGACGAATCCGCATTGACCGGCGAATCCGTTTCAACGCATAAACAAACCGAACCCTTGTCGCTGGAAACCGTGCTGGCAGATCGCAGCAATATGGCTTATTCATCGACGCTGGTGACTTACGGCACCGGAACCGGCATCGTTGTTGCGACCGGCGATCATACGGAAATCGGGCATATTAACACCCTGATTGCCGGCGCCGATGTGCTGGCCACTCCGCTCACCCGCAAAATCAATCGCTTCAGCGGCATTCTGCTGTGGGTCATTCTCGGGTTCGCGGGACTCACTTTTTTCGCGGGCTGGCTGCATGGCAATCCGTTGCTGGATTCATTCATGGCATCCGTAGCGCTGGCTGTCGGGGCGATTCCGGAAGGTCTGCCCGCGGCCATGACCATCATGCTGGCCATCGGTGTCAACAAGATGGCGCACCGGCGCGCAATTATCCGCAAGATGCCTGCCGTTGAAGCACTGGGTAGCACGACGATCATCTGTTCCGACAAGACAGGAACGTTGACCCAAAACCAAATGACTGTGCAGCAAATCTATGCCGGCGGAAAGCGTTATGACATTTCGGGAACGGGTTATGCGCCCGCCGGAGAAATATTCCTAGATACATCAAAGATCGATCCGGATACACAACCGGTTTTGATGGCATGTCTGCAAGCGGGCTTATTATGCAATGACACGCGCCTGACCCGGCATGATGCGCAGTGGTTTATCGAGGGCGACCCTACAGAAGGCGCACTGATTGTCGCCGCGGCCAAGGCAGGATTGTCGCAGGACACACTGGAACGGGATTTTCCGCGTATCAATACATTGCCGTTCGAATCGCAGCATCAATACATGGCCACGCTGCATACCCTGAATGCGGAAACCGCGGTTATTTATCTGAAGGGTTCTGTAGAAAGCATTCTTGCGCGCTGTGATGTGGCCTGCGGCACCAATTCCGAACCACTGTCGCTGAATAAAGAACGTATTCACCAGGAAGTGGCTGCAATGGCGGAAAAAGGCTTACGGATTCTGGCGTTTGCGCGCAAGTTGCAGCCGGCATCCATCCAGACCGTCAATCACGGCGATGTCGCCGAAGGATTTTGTTTTCTCGGTCTGCAGGCGATGATGGACCCACCTCGAAAGGAAGCCATTGCAGCCGTCAGCGCCTGTCAGAAAGCCGGTATTCAGGTGAAGATGATCACCGGTGATCATGTGGCCACCGCCGCCGCAATTGCCCGTCAGATCGGACTTGACGGAACGGTTGACAAGAACCCCGGACATTTCACAGTCAGCGGGCATACGCTCTCAGCATTGTCGGATCAGGAACTGATCGAAACCGCGCAACAGGCTGCCGTATTTGCCCGCGTTGCGCCTGAACAGAAATTGCGACTGGTGAAAGCGCTTCAGGCCACGGGCCATATCGTGGCAATGACCGGCGATGGTGTCAATGATGCCCCCGCGCTGAAACAGGCCGATATTGGCGTGGCAATGGGTGTAGGTGGTACTGAAGTCGCAAAAGAGGCCGCGGATATGGTACTGACGGATGACAATTTCGCAACAATAGAAGCCGCAGTTGAGGAAGGCCGTGCAGTATTTGACAACCTTGTCAAATTCATCACCTGGACATTACCGACTAATCTCGGTGAGGGTCTCGTGATCCTGGTCGCCGTGGTTTTTGGCCTGACGCTGCCCATCACGCCGGTACAGATACTCTGGATCAATATGACGACGGCATTGCTGCTGGGTCTGATGCTGGCGTTCGAACGCAAAGAACCGGGCATCATGGCGCGCCCGCCGCGGCACTCCGAAACGCCAATACTCACCCGGGAACTCGGTTTCCGTATCGGACTGGTCAGCCTGATGCTGCTTATCGGTGCTTTCGGTCTTTTTGAATGGGCGTTATCGCAGGGGAAAAGTATCGAGACAGCGCGAACCCTCGCAGTCAATGTATTTGTCTTCGGTGCGTTGTTTTATCTGTTCAACTGCCGGTCGCTGCGTTATTCGATGCTCGAACTGGGTGTGTTTTCCAATCACTGGCTGTTGCTGGGCGTAACTGCGATGGCCCTGTTGCAGGTTTTCTTCACCTATTCCGCGACGATGAACATGCTGTTTGGCAGCGCTCCTCTGGGTATGATCGAATGGGTATTTGTGCTGTTCAGCGGTCTGGTGATTTATAGCGTAGTGGGCGCCGAAAAATGGCTGCGCCGCCGCAGTGATAACAGAAACAGCGGGAACAGCTGCTAATCGGACATGCTATTATTTCGAACATGTCATCCATTGTGCTTCACATCATCCTTAAAATGACAGGGTTAGACAACATAGTATCCCTGAGCGGACATAAACCGGTGCGCGACAGGGTATCGCGCAGACCGGCAATACCCCGATCGGATACGGTGAATTCCGGAAGCCCGGCATCCATGCATTCTTCAGGTATTTCAGAAAAGGCGTCCTGATGGAATACTTTGCACAGATTCTCCTCCTGATGGGAACAGCGATTACGATTGTTGTCACATTCCATCGACTGCATATCCCTTCCAGTCTTGCTTATCTGCTTGTAGGATTGTTGCTCGGGCCATACACCATGGGGCCGGTGGTCAATGTACCGTATATGCAGGCGCTGGCCGAATTTGGCATCGTTTTTCTACTCTTCACCATCGGCTTGAGTTTTTCGCTGCCACAGATTCATGCGCTTCGGCACCAGGTTCTAGGACTTGGCACAGCGCAGGTCCTGTTCACTACGATAATCATCGGAATTATAGTATGGCTTGCAGGCGTGCCTCCCGCTGCTGCGTTCGTCGTTGGTGCCGTATTCGCACAATCTTCGACCAGTATTATTAGCAAGCAGCTGCGTGATCAAGGAGAAGAAAACAGCCGCCATGGAAAACTCGGGGTGGCAATGTCAGTTTTCCAGGATGTCACCGCTGTGCCCTTTATCGTCGTGATACCTGTTCTCGGCGTTGCAGTCGGCATTGAGGTCCTGGCCGGCGCACTCGGCTGGGCGCTGGCAAAAGCCGCTGTAGCCTTTGCATTGGTTTATTTTGCCGGCCGCTGGCTCTTACGGCCTGTCTTTCACTTTGTCGCCGCACGGCGTTCCGCGGAAATATTCACGCTGACAGTGCTATTCGTCGCCTTGCTGGCCGGATGGACAACGAGCAGCCTGGGATTGTCCCTCGCTTTCGGTGCATTCCTGGCAGGCATGATGTTAGGAGAAACCGAATTCCGGCATCAGGTAGAATCGACCATACGCCCCTTCCAGGACGTCCTGCTCGGACTGTTCTTCATCGGTATTGGAATGCTGTTCGACCCCACTGTTCTCCCGCAGATTTGGCATTACGCGCTCCTGGGCGCCGTCCTGCTGCTCATTAGCAAGACATTGCTGGTCGCATTCATGGTGTGGAAAACAGGAACTGACTCGCTGACAGCCTGGCGGACCGGTCTGCTCCTGGCCGTCGGCGGCGAGTTTGGGTTTGCGCTGCTGGCGATCGCCCTGCATGCGAACGTAATCGACGTTTACCTGGGGCAGGTTACGCTCATCGCAGTGCTTTTCTCGATGTTTGCAGGCCCTTTCATCATCCGGTACAACCATGTCATCGCGAACTATTGTGCGTGCAAGCAAGTGGAATCCGAGTCTTCACCCACGCCACCCACTCACCTGACGATCGATCCCGGCACGGCGGCACATCTCCAGGGCCACGTGATCATTTGCGGGTACGGCCGTATCGGTCAGGGCGTCGCTCACTTCCTGCAAGCGGAAAATATCCCGTTCATTGCACTCGACCTGAATTCCAGTCGTGTGCGTGAAGCGCACAAAGCCGGCGAGCCTGTATACTACGGGGATGCAACCGATCACAGCATTCTTGACGCACTCGGATTAGCGCGTGCACGCCTCATCGTTATCAGTCATGATGACGTATCATCCGCCTTAAAAATTCTGGATTATCTGAAAGGCACGTATCCCGATTTACCGGCTATGGTGCGTACCCGTGATGAAAGCCGGGTCCAGGAACTGAAATCCGCGGGTGCGCTCGAGGTTGTTCCGGAAACGCTCGAAGCCGGCTTGATGATCGCTTCGCAAGCCCTGCTTTTGCTCAATGTTCCGCAATCGCGGGTAATACGCCGCATCCAGGAACAGCGCTTGGCCAAGTACAGTCTGATGCAGGAGTTTTTTCCTGACGATGCGCTGAACGGCCAGGAGCAATCAAGCATTAAAAATCATTTACGCTTACTGGTGATTCCGCCAACAAGCCGGGTGATCGGACTGACGATTCAAGAACTCAATCTGAACGAAGTTATCGTCATCGCACTTGTCCGATCGCACAAACATGTGCCATCGCCCCCCCTGGAAACAACGCTCGCAGCACATGATGAAATCGTTCTCTATGGTACAACGGACAGCCTGCAACGTACCGAGCATCTGATACATAGTCTGGTGAAAAATGATGCCAACCCATAACAACGCAATCTCGCACGCATAAAACGCCGGATCCTCCAATCATTCCGGTTTCCGTTCAAAGCGTACCAAATGTACCTTTTGATACCACCGGGCCACGTTGTCCGTATCACTACTTCCGCTTCCCCGGGAAGCGTCAATCCGGGCGGATTATGTGCTAGAATTCATGACCGTTTATTGTTCTCTACACGGATCGCACCAGTGATTCCTGCCGGATTCCCGGCTTTTAATTTTCGGTTTTTTAGAAGGGAATACCGGACTGGAACAGACCGCTGCCGGTTTTGTACAGATACGTTTGCAGCTGCAGCACACGAAGCAGCTATCCGTCTTTTTGACGGGCCCGGATTTGGAGAAATGAAAATTAACCCGCTGAAAATAAACAGCAGCCCGTGTGACATTGTAGTACGGATACTGCTGTTCTCAACGATCTGGCTGATTCTCAGCGGCGGAGACCTGTCGTCCTGGTGGATCGGTATGCCTGCCACCCTGTTCGCAGTGATCGCCAGCATCGCGCTGATTCCTCCGGTGTCTCTGGTATGGTCTGAAGTACCGGCATTTATCGGTTTTTTCCTGATACACTCGCTTGCGGGCGGCGCGGATGTCGCCCGGCGCGCGTTGCACCCGCGCATGCCGATTGCACCGGATCTGATTACGTATCCGCTGCGCATACCGCCCGGACTGCCGCAGGTGTTTATGGCGAATACGGTCAATCTGTTACCGGGCACGTTAATCGCCGAACTGAACCCGGGGTTTCTGAAAGTGCATGTGCTGGACAAGCACCAGAATGCTACGACCGCGCTTCAATCCGTTGAACAGCGTGTGGCACGGCTGTTCGGTATACCTCTGCATTGCAATGGCAGGAACGCTTGGAATGAAAAGAATCCGTAAAATTCTATGCGTAGCTGTCCCCTGGAAAAATTGCGGGTCTGCTCATCACTCGGGACAGGAAGCAATAAATCATTTCAAACCGCCCGGTTTTGCAACACCTGTCACACTCGGGGAATAAATACCGATGCAGACGCTTTACTACGCACTGGCACTCTTTCTGTTACTCAATCTTTGTGCAGGCATGTGGCGCGTATTACGCGGCCCGACCACAGCTGACCGCATGCTGGCCGCGCAATTACTCGGCACCACTGTTGTCGCTATCCTGCTGCTGCTGGCGCAGGCCACCGTTAATCCGGCATTGCGCGATGTGGCGCTGGTTTTCGCCCTGCTGGCGGCGGTCACGGCAGTCGCATTCGTGCAGCGCGCCTGGCCGGAAGAAAAGGAATCCGAGCATGACCGCGATTGATTATGGTGCCGGATGCTTGTTCATTCTGGGTGGCGTTTTCTTTCTCGCCGGAACCGTTGGATTGTTGCGTTTTCCGGATGTCTATACACGGCTCCATGCTTTAACCAAAGCCGATAATGTAGGACTGGGGCTCATCGTATCGGGGCTGGCCTTGCAGGCTGAATCCTGGCTCGTTGCCGGAAAACTGGTGCTGATCTGGTTGCTGGTACTGTTTGCCAGTGCCTGCGTTTCTCACCTGATCGCCCGGCGTGCACTGGATAAGGGAATCCGCATTTGGATGTAATCGTTTTGCTGGAATGGGCATTCGATACTGTTCTGGGCCTGAGTTTACTGTGGCTGTCCTGGCGCACCCTGAACAGTCCGGACCTGTTTAAGGCCATTGTACTGTTCATTTCTTTCGGACTGCTGATGGCACTGGCCTGGGTGCGGTTGAACGCGCCGGATATCGCACTGGCTGAAGCCGCTATCGGTGCCGGATTAACCGGCGCGCTGCTGCTTGCCGCGCTGGCGAGACTGCGGACCACGGCCGACAACGGCATGTTCGCGCAATCGCCTGCCGGATCATGGTTGCAGCGCGGATTACTGATCGTTCTGCTGTCAGGATCGGCGGTGGGACTGGGTTATGCCGTCTGGGTTCTGCCGCCCCATTCCAGCGGATTAAGCCCGGATGTCGCCGCGAACCTGGATGCCAGCGGCGCGCGCAATCCGGTTACCGCTGTACTGCTCAATTTTCGCGGTTACGATACCTTGCTGGAGATGATCGTACTGCTACTGGCAGTGCTGGGTATCTGGTCGTTCGGCGGCCTGCCGCCGCGACCTGAAAAACCTGCCGCAGCGGTATTGGATACTTTATCGCGCTTTCTGGCGCCGGTATTTATTCTGGTAGCGGCTTACCTGCTGTGGGCTGGCGCAGATGCGCCCGGTGGCGCTTTTCAGGCCGGATCGGTGCTCGGCGCGGCCGGTGTCCTGCTGCTGCTGAGCGGCTGGCGCCCCGGCATCCGTCTCATGCAGTGGCCGCTGCGGCTTGCACTGACGATCGGTGCGATCACTTTTATTATCCTGGGTGTGCTGACCCTGCTGTACGGACAACACTTGCTGGCCTATCCCGCTGCACAGGCCAGCGGGATAATTTTATTACTTGAAAGCCTGGCAACCGTCTCGATCGCTGTGACACTGGCCGCCCTGTTTCTGGGAGAATCCTCCGATCACAAGGAGAAAGCAAGCGAGGGAGAGAAAGAATGAGTCATACGTTTCTGTACGCACTTACGGGCATCGGTCTTTTTTTACTGGGCGTATATGCGCTGGTCATGCATGCACATCTGCTGCGTAAAATTCTGGCGCTCAATATCATGGGCAGCGGCGTTTTCCTGGTGCTCGTGGCGCTGGCCAAACGCACCGGTGATGCGGCGCCCGATCCGGTACCGCATGCCATGGTGATCACCGGCATCGTAGTCTCTGTTTCGGCGACCGCGCTGGCACTCGCCCTCATGTTAAAAATATCCGGAAAAACCGGTCAGGCCGTGCTGCCCGACAGACATCAAGACTAATACGGATGGAAAGCATACTTGCGAATACCGACTGGGGGGTGATCGTCATCCTGCTGCCACTGGCGGGCGGCATCATCTGTGTCCTCTGGCCGGCGCTATCCAAACCGGTGGGGCTGATCACCAGCGCCGGTGTTGCATTATCGGTCGCCGGACTGGCCCGGCAGATCATGGAGCACGGCGCGTATCGTCATACCGTGGGCGGATGGGGCGCGCCATTGGGCATTGATCTGTTTGCCGATGGGCTGAGTTTGCTCATGCTGATGATGACCGCCCTGGTTGGACTGGGTATCAGTTGTTATGCGAAAAGCTATTTCAGTCCGCGTGATGCCGTCTGGTTCTGGCCGATCTGGCTGTTTCTGCTGGCTGCATTGAACGCTTTGTTTCTTGCCGCCGATATTTTTAATCTCTATGTAACCCTGGAACTGGCCGGTCTGGCCGCCGTCGCACTGACTGCCCTGACAGGGCGGATTGACGCCCTGAGCAGCGCCATGCGCTATCTGCTGGCCATGCTTGCCGGCTCTCTGGCCTATCTGCTCGGCGTCGCGCTGCTCTATCACGATGCCGGCAGCGTGGATATCGCCACACTGGCACAACGGATCGAACCCAATGCAACGGTCTGGACGGCCCTGGGGCTGATGAGCGCCGGCCTGGCGCTCAAAACCGCACTCTTTCCGCTGAGCTTCTGGCTGCCACCGGCACACGCCAGCGCGCCTGCGCCGGTCAGCGCGCTGCTGTCCGCGCTGGTCGTCAAAGCTTCATTTTATATCCTGCTGCGCCTGTGGCTGGAACTGTTCGCCGACTTTGCCGAAGGTGTTTCCGTGTTACTGGGCCTGCTGGGTGCAGCAGCAATTCTCTGGGGTTCCCTGCAGGCGCTGCGCCAAACCCGGATAAAACTGCTGGTCGCCTATTCTACTGTAGCCCAGATCGGTTATCTGTTTCTGGTCTATCCATTGGCTTCGGGAAGCAATGGCATGGCTGCAGGCATAGCCGCCTATCTCGCTTTCTCTCATGCATTGGCAAAATCAGCGATGTTTCTTGCCGCCGGAAATCTGATGCAGTTTGGCGGCCATGACCGCATCGCGGATCTGGATCGCGCCGTGCAACGGCTGCCGCTGACTGTCGCTGCTTTTGCACTGGCGGGCGTCAGTATCATGGGATTGCCGCCCAGCGGCGGATTCACCGGCAAATGGCTGCTGCTCGATGCGGCCATGTCACAAGGGCGATGGGATCTCGCCGCAGTCATGATTATCGGTGGATTACTGGCCGCCGGTTACATTTTTAAAGTGCTGGGATATGCATTTATGCAGGCCAAAGAACCCCATGACGCAAGAGACGTACCCGCAGGCATGGAATGGACAGCGCTGTTGTTGGCCGCCGGCGCGATTTTGCTTGGACTTATGGCATCCGAAATTTTCGCGCTGATCCACCCGGACAGCGCGGTTAACGTTAGCGGAACCGGGAGGACGGCATGAACGGTAGTACCTGGCTACCGCTGATGGTCGTGGCAAGCGCGCTGCTGCCGGGTTTGATTATCTTCTGTCTGCCCGAAGAAAAAGTGCGCACGCGCACAGTGCTCAATCTGGCCGGTGCGTTCTCCAAAATAATATTGACAGGGTGGATGTTGTGGGGCGTTTATCACGGGTATCGGTATGAAATGCGCGTTTCTTTTCTGCCGGAGCTTGATCTGGTTCTGCGCGCAGATTCACTGTCGCTGCTGTTCATTGCATTATCCAGCCTGCTCTGGCTGCTGACCACCATTTATGCGATTGGCTATCTGGAAGGTTCTCCGCACCGCAGCCGCTTCTTCGGCTTTTTCAGTTTATGCGTGACCAGCACAAGCGGCGTGGCATTGTCCGGTAATCTGATCACTTTCCTGGTGTTCTATGAATTGCTGACGCTGGTGACTTACCCGCTGGTTGTTCATCGCGGCACGGAAGCAGCGCGCCGGGCGGGCCAAATTTATCTCGTTTATACCATCTCTGGCGGCACGCTGCTCCTGTTGGGCACGGTATGGCTTTATTCCATCACCGGAACACTGGAATTCCAACCACAGGGCATTCTGCACAGTCTGGACGAAGCACATTATCCCGCCCTGATCGCGATATTTGCGTTCCTGATTGCCGGTCTGGGCGTCAAGGCCGCGCTCGTACCACTGCATGGCTGGCTGCCTGAAGCGATGGTCGCGCCTGCGCCGGTCAGCGCCCTGCTGCACGCGGTGGCTGTCGTGAAAGCCGGTGCTTTTGG
>CAZTCY010000056.1:0-20375 GCA_964612715.1 uncultured Nitrosomonas sp.
TGCAACCCGGCATGATTCTTGAAGGTGTGGTCACCAATGTGGCGGCCTTCGGCGCCTTCGTCGACATCGGCGTGCATCAGGATGGTTTGGTACACGTATCCGCACTGGCAAACACCTTCGTCAAGGATCCCCACAAAATCGTCAAACCCGGTCAGATTGTCAAAGTCAAAGTGCTGGAAGTCGACACCACCCGGCAGCGTATCAGCCTGACCATGCGCCTGGAGGATAAAGCGGACACCACACCCGCCCCCGGCGCGAATATCGGAACACCCCGCCCGCATGATGCACGCAAGCGGCGCTCACCCGATAAACAACGCACAACCACGCGCAAACCCGAACCCGTGGGCGCGCTTGCATTGGCGCTGGCGCGTGCGAGGGAGAAGAAGTAGCGCAGGTTTGTTGACATTGGTGCTGTCATTATTGGACTAATGATCTCTTTGCTGCTCGTGCCACGGTTCTGTGAGGTGTGCTGTCAAAAATGGAGTCCATGGGTTTCAGCGGATCGCAACTTCGTCCGCTTCGTTGAGAAGTGCAAGAAGGATGCACCCTTCGATGTGGCACAGCCGCACCAATTAGCGGGGGGAGCTGCAGGTGTGTCCGAGCTACCACGCTACTGAGTCGGATGCCGAAAGCCCGGTAGGATGCGCCGACCGCAAGGCGGCGCATCAATCAAGAGATAGTTTAAAAACAGGAAAACAAGCAAAATGACGACAGAATACCGGCGTACCTATATTCCCGGAGGTTCTTGGTTTTTTACGGTCAATTTTGCCGAACGCAAGACCAATCGGCTATTAGTCGAGTAAATTGATTTACGCGGTATTGAAATCCGGAAAATGGACAATGACAAGATCGTCACGAATCAAATTGGCTGGTGGCTTGTATCATGTGACTTCCCGAGGTAACCACACTGCAAATAGCCAGCCGATTCCTTGCTGAATGCGTCACCTATTAGCCGTCCTGAGTCACCGTCTTTCAATATCGCATCCAGCCTAACCTTACTCGTCATACTGCTGAGCAAAAGGTTGGGGAAATTCATGTTCCATCTCATTTCCTTATGATAAAGTCACAAATAAATCCCTGTAGGATTGAGAGATTATGAAGAATGAGTCGAAAAATTGGGAGAAATTTCTCCGCGATAGCGGGTCGGCTTGACTCGAACGTTACGCGAGAAAAGGGGTTAATAGGTAGTGATAAATGCCAACAATACTCAGGATAGGCCCTTATCGTTTTTTCTTTTACAGCAACGAAAGAGGAGAGCCGCCGCACATACACGTGCAGCATGAAAGATTTCTTGCCAAATTTTGGTTAAATCCTGTTGCGTTGGCGGGCTCAAGGCACTTTGCCTCACATGAGTTACGGACTCATACAGAAACACGTCAACGAAAATCAGCAAATATTTATGGAGGCTTGGAATGAGCACATTGGCAGTTGAAACACATGCTTTGGCAGAAAATGTTGAGTTTACAGATAACGACATGGTCGTGTTCTTGGTCGATGGAAGAAAGGTAATTATCCCGATAGTGTGGTTTCCACGCTTAGCGAATGCCACGAAAAGTCAGCTAGAGAATTATGAGTTACTGGGTGACGGGGAAGGTGTTCATTGGCCGGAAATTGACGAAGACTTAAGTGTTGCCGGTTTGCTGCGCGGAAGTCATTGATGTTTATCGCATAACAAACCTATCCAGCCGACGCCAAAAAGCGGCACCGCTGATGGGCGATGTTGTTTCCATCACATCTATGCACAAGCGGTGCTCACCAGACACACAACAAACGTATGTCCCGCACCTGATCCAAAAGACGGGGTTTATTTGCTATGGGTTTATTCATCAGATTGATTCGTGGATCTGCAAAGTTTGTTATGATGAAGTCTGAATCGATGCGTTATCAGAATAATTAAGGGGATAGTATACGGTTGGATGTATCAGGTTTCATTTTGACGCAATAGTTTGCGTCATTTCGGACGTATAATTTAGTCAGGCTTTTCATTCACACCCATTATTCAGCAGCCAGATGACCCTCTGTTATCCGGCCGTCCAGCGACAGCCATTATATTCAAACATAACCATTAGGCGGCGGCAATGAAGAAACTCACAATTCAGAGGCTCCGATCCTTCTTCAGGAAACAGTTTGGTTACACATGTACATGCTGTTGCAGCGGAGCCGGATTTGGAGATTTTGGCAGCAACCCGAGGGAGGCTGGCTTATGCCTTTCGTGTGGCGCAAGCAATCGAAACAGGCAGATGGCCCACATCATCCGCAAAGAGTTCGGTTTGGATGAAGCCTCTCCGCTCTGCCTCCCGGACGAGGTTGTCATCTATAACACCGAATCAACCGGGGCTGTACACGCCGCAATGAAAAGCAATGCACGGTATCACTGTTCGGAATACTTTGGCCCTGAATTCAAAGGGGGGGAAATGGTCAATGGTGTGCGCCACGAAGACTTGCAGAATCTATCCTTCGAGGACAACGCACTGGACTTGATCTTGAGCAGCGATGTGCTGGAACACATGCCCGCTCCTTACAGGGCACATGCGGAAATATTCCGCACCCTTAAATTGGGCGGCAAGCATATTTTCACGGTCCCTTTCGATCCCTCCTCGCCCACGGACGACTGCAGGGCGGAACTGCACGGGAATCAGGTTCGACTGTTGAAACCAGCGCTATATCACGGAGACCCCATCAGACCAGGCGAAGGGATTCTAGTATGGTTCATTTTCGGGATAGAAATGAAACAACGGCTTCAGGCCATCGGCTTTGAAGTTCAAACTTTATGCCTTCATGCCCCTAAAAGAGGCATCATCGGTGACGGCGCCATTGTTTTTGTAGCCACAAAGCCTTTCAGCGCCGCATAGGATTGATCAGACTCGATGCACGTATCTCCCTGACAAACAGTAACTGGCCGCGATGACTGCGACCAGAATGGCGCCGGACTGATGCGCCCGGCCAAACAAGACATACAATGCCTTGCCGCCAGTAGCAAATTTTTATAGCGCGCCGGTGAGGCAGTACAGTCTCAGGTGATATCGCCCTCGTGTATCGGCAGGGCGCATGGCGTACCACGTTTAGCCAGAAAATCAGGCCGGGGGCGTTTTCCGCCAAAAGGCGCTATCAGGCGGTTACTGAGCGCGTTATACACGACAAAGAAGTTGCTGCGCGGAAAGGGTGTGATATTGCTGTTTGAACCGTGCATGGTATTGCAATCGAATAAAATCACAGTGCCGACTGGTCCCAAGGGCGTCTCGATGCCGCCGGTTTCGGCCAGTGTGCGCAAGTTATCGTCATCGGGCACGCCGTATTCCTGTTTCCTGAGCGACTGCACATAGTGACTGTCAGGCGTTTCACCGACACAGGCGATATATTGCCGGTGCGAACCCGGGATCAACATCAACGGTCCGTTATGGCTGAAGTTGGGTGTCAGCACAATCGACATCGACAAAGCGCGCATGCGCGGCATGCCATCTTCGACATGCCAGGTCTCAAAATCGGAATGCCAGTAGAATTCCTTACCCCGAAAGGCCGGTTTAAAATTAAGACGCGACTGGTGGATGTAAACATCGTCACCCAACAGAAAACGGGCAATGCCGGCAAGGCGCCGGTCGCTGGCCAGACGTGCAAAAATCCGGCTGATTTCATGAACCTTAAAGATCGAACGCAGTGCCCCGCTGCCAGGTTCCCGAATCAGCAATTCCGGGTCAATATCCTCTGTGTCACCTTGCAGCACCGCCATTTCACGCTGCAAACAGACAATTTCGTCAGGTTTAAGCAAACCAGGCAGTACCAGAAAGCCGTCCCGGTCGTAACTTTCCGTTCGTGCGCGTGTCAGGGGTGACGTGATTGTCCAGTCGCCATAGACAACAGGATCCTGGCGTATCAGTACCTCGGGCATGGTATGCACACGCGATGGATAACAATCAGCTTGTGTTGTAACAAAGTCCGTTTGAAGTTGCTCTTTCATTTTTATATCTCATTATTCGACAGCTTCAGCCTCGAGAGGGTAAGCGCCGGTTGCATCATGCACCTCACGGCCGTTAAGTGGCGGGTTAAAGACGCACGCCAGCTCCATTTCGGTATCGGCACGCAATACATGCTTATCATGCCGATCCAGAATATAGATCGTCCCTGGTGTGATCTGATATTGCTTGGCATCATCCGAGGTTTCGACCATCCCGTGACCGGAGATACAGTAAACTGCTTCAAGATGGTTTTGATAGCACATCCCGGTCAGGGTGCCGGCATAGATAGTTGTGATATGAAAGGAAAAACCCATGCCATCATTTTTCAACAACAGACGGGTGCTTTCCCAGTTCTGCGCGACAACCCTGCGAGAAGAGTTGCGCGCATCTTTTAAATGACGCACGATCATAACTAGGCAGCTACTACGTTACTGAGAGATTTGCGTTGGCTGGCAACGGCCGCCGCGACGCTTGCATCCAGAATATCCAGGCCGTGTGCCAGATCTTCATTGCTGATTGTGAGCGGGCACAGGCATTTGACAACTTCGCTATCGGGTCCGCTGGTTTCAATCATCAGGCCACGCGCAAAGGCGGCACGGCTGACGGTGGCAGCCAGCTCACCACTGCCGCCGCAATCAATGCCCTGCATCAAACCGCGTCCCTTCACCTTGATGAGCCCCTTGTCATGCTTCTCGGCAATGGCGTGCAAGCGTTGGGTCAACATCACTGCTTTGGCCTGAACAGATTTGGCAAATTGGTCATCGCGCCAAAATGTTTCGATTGCCGCTGTGGCGGTTACAAAAGCGTGGTTGTTGCCGCGGAAGGTGCCATTATGTTCGCCCGGTTCCCAGATATCGAGTTCACGTTTGATCAATGTCACGGCGAACGGTAATCCATATCCGGAAAGTGATTTGGACAAGGTCACGATGTCCGGTTTGACATTGGCGGCTTCAAAGCTGAAAAAATTGCCCGTGCGGCCACAACCTGCTTGAATATCGTCGATGATCAGCAGCATATCGTAACGGCGGCATAAGCGCTCCAACCGCTGCAGCCATTCACAGGACGCCACATTCAGCCCGCCTTCGCCCTGCACGGTTTCGAGAATAACCGCAGCAGGGTGATCAAGACCACTGCTGGCATCTCCCAGTACTTTCTCAAAATAATCGATGGTATCGACTTCGTTACCCATATAGCCGTCATAGGGCATTGCTGTCACCCCTGTCAGGGACATGCTGGCGCCCCCGCGATGATGCTGGTTACCGGTTGCCGCCAGCGAGCCCAGCGTGACACCATGAAAACCATTGGTGAACGACACAATATTGGTACGCCGTTTGACTTTGCGTGCTATTTTCATCGCGGCTTCAATCGCATTGGTACCGGTCGGGCCAGTAAACTGAATGACATAATCCAGACTGCGCGGCTTGAAAATATGTGTCCGCATGGCTTCGAGGAATCCAGCCTTGGCACGGGTGTGCAGATCGAGGCTGTGGGTAATGCCATCCGAAGCAATGTACTGCAACAACGCATCGCGCAGCACTGGATGATTATGACCGTAATTCAAGCTACCGGCACCCGCCAGAAAATCGAGATAGCCCTGCCCTTTGCTGTCATAAAGTGTAGCGTTCTCAGCGCGCTCGAAAACACAAGGAAATGAGCGTGCATAGCTTTGCACCTGCGACTCGTTGCGTTTAAAAATATCGGTACTGATATGATCTGCCGTTGTGGCTGCTTTATATGTGGTCATGATTTTTCCTTCTGTTTAATTTACCCTGCCCGATACTCGGAACGGGCCAATGGATATGAGAATCTCGCTGTTATGTCGACCGCCCAAATGCCGGTCGCGGTCAAACAACAGTGCGCGCAGATGGGATGCGCCCAATGCCGCGGCTATTTTCTCAAACATCGCTCTTGATGCGGTATTGGGCGAAGTCACAGTAGTCTTCAGCATGGAAACGCCGGTACATACGGGGCGCGACAAAATATCGAGGATCAGCCGTTTACCCAGGGCCTTGCCTCGCGCGACAGGGTCTATTGCCACCTGCCAGATAAACAGTGTTTCGGGCGCATCCGGCAACCGATAGCCTGAAACAAAGCCGAGAATCCTGCCATCCTGTTCGGCCAGGGCGGAAGTTGCTGAAAAATGCGTGCACTGCAGCAAATTGCAGTAAAGCGAGTTTTGATCGAGCGGTGGACAGTTTGCAATCAGTGTATTTACAGATGCTCCATCCGTGGAAAAAGGCTGGCGAATAACGATATTACTGAGCTGCTGTACTTCCAAATATGAGTCCTGTAGTTTGTTTTCGGTCGATAGCGATAGTTTCCAACTTTTAAACTACTGCTTGTGTATCATCCCATTACTTATTTACCTTATAGGAAGTTACATAGCCCTGTCAAATGCGCAACCCGTTCAAATATGGAAAATCGGCATGGCTTTTCATAACATATTCGGCAATAAAAAATATTTTGTTATCAATTGCCTAATGAAGTGTCGCGTTGTATAAAATCCATATCCGCTAATTTTTTAAAAAATACCTGTCATGAGCATTGCCGACAGGGGATTGAAGTCCCCGTTTCTGTGGCACGGTACAACCGGCATGGTGTTTACGAAAGACAAGCAGGAGCGGAATTTTTTCTTTTTAGGGGCTGTAGTAGATCAATTTAAATTTGGGGCCAATTTTTCAATATTTTTAGTTGATGTTTAGGTGCTTCATAATTAAACCTAAATTCACATTCTTTAAGAAATAATGGAAATGATTCTTTGGGAATTCCATTGTATTTTCTTAAAACACGTTTGGCCTGATTCCAAAAATTCTCAATTCCGTTAATGTGATTCTTGCCTTGTGCAAATAGCGTAGAGTGATTAATCCGTTCATGGTAGAAGTGGCTCACATCAAGCGCATTGTAACTGCGATAACAATCTGTATAAACTACGCTGTCTGGTGCTGTTTTTCTTGTTATCAGCGGCATGAGTGTTTCTGATTTAGTGTCACCTGCAACCTTTGTGTATACCTTACCACCGTGCTTCAATATGCCGAATACAGCAACCTTACCAGCAGCCCCTCGGCCACATTTACCTTTACGAATACCACCAAAATAGCTCTCATCCAACTCCACTATACCATCAAAGATTTCGTGAGATTCCTGCTCCAAATAATAAGCAATAACTTCACGTATTTTGCGATAAAACAGCGCTGCACTATTGGGCTGAATTCCGAGTATATTGGCCGCTGATCTTGCTGTAACTTCCAGCACAAAAAATTCCAATAACCTTAACTGTACTTTCCTTAATAATCTACAATGACTTATCTTCATTTGATTAGCTTAACAACTAAGCTAATCTACTACAGCCCCAAAAATTAAGCATCGATCTGGTTTCTTCCGGTTGTTTCAGGAGGGTAACATATGGCGTTGCGGAAACGACAGGAGCGCCATATTCACGCTATCGTGGGTAGTCCGATTTATGGAATAAATTCAGAAAACGCACTGTTTTTTTGCTTAAGTTTGTACAGAAGCCGGTCATAAAAACGAATTCGAATGATCGAGTGAATGATCAGATATACACTGAGAACAACTAAAGCAAGATTAAGTATCCCCAGTGGTATTAAAAGATGCAAAACAGTCAGAGCCTCGTAAGATTTTGAGGTGGCTATAAGCAAGCTCATAACGGATAAAGGCAGTACCAATATTGCTATGCCTGTGCGCATAACTGATAGCGCCGTACGTTTCTCGGATAGAATGACCTGAATCTTATTCAATATTGTTGAATCGGTTTTTTCCGCTTCCTCAATTTCAGCAGAATCGGAATTATTGGCCTGTTGTTCAGTCATTATCTGGTTTTTTGTGAAACTGAATACCGGGGGCGTTTGAGTCAGGAACACTATGGTTTTCAGCAATTTGTCGGATGGTACGTGGGTTAACACCAGATTTTTCGGCAAGAGTTTTTCGGGTCCAATACATTGCCCCAAGTACAGTACGCAGTTGTTTGCCTGTAATCATGGCGCTATTTCTTTTCCACGGAGACGCAGGAATCACCCTTAAAGGTTATTCGATCGGTTGATAAAGTAGCTTTCTTTAACATATCTGCAGTTGCCGTCAGCACCGTTCCGCCTCTTTCAAAATTGCTTATGTGGCTGGTTTTGTTCCTGCTCCTGCTCCTGCTCCTGCTCCTGCTCGTTGAGCTGAATTGCGGCGTAATATATTCTGCCATAGCGAAAAAATAAGCTTTAAAGGTACGGGAATACCAATCAGGCCCTAACTGCAACCAACTACAGGGCGTCAGTCATGGCCAAGAAGAAGTATACCGAAACACGAAAAGGATTGGTGATTCAGCTTGATCAGAATCGTATCAGAAATCTGATGAACGTAAATGGATGAAAGAACTTTATGAGCCTGTACAACCATTTACTTTTGACAATGAGCGGTCATGAGATTACAGGACAGACAGAGAAACAACACAGGCATGTTATGTGCAATATTCGTAACATATTCAGTCGATGCATTGTAAATGATAACAATTATCATTTACAATATGCTGAGTGTAGTTTATACTGTCGTTTCAACATTACGTACTTTTTCTCAGTAAAGTACTTAACCGCACCAACCAGCATACAGGAATGTGCGTAGTCGAATGGTTGGAACGATTTGATATGATTCAACGTGCCAACCAGCACATCAATTGGTAGCTCTCATCTTTCCTTTGCCCATTCTTGGGTTTATTCGATGTGCTGGTTTTTTTAATTTACCGCGGATTCTTTTCTGCAGCGCATTTCCGGTGCTTCATAGCCCCAGATGATTAAAGCCTCACCCTGATGTTCCCAGAAACTCTCGTTGCGGCCTTGATATCTGGCTCCACTGCCGCTGGGTTGCACGAACATCAGCGAGACGCTGTTTCCATATTCGGCGATCAGTGTAGCAGGGTCGGTGTGGAAGAACGTCGCAACAACTTCCTTGGCGAGGGTATTGTCGCAGATAAAGTGTACCGGGCCGATGCTTGGAACGAGCTGATACCGGGCTTGAAGTTCAGCGATACGATACAGGTATTCCGTCTTAATACATTCTTTTTTGTTGTCGGCCTTTCGGCAGTCGTTGCGCCCTTTGATCCAACCGCTTTGTTCCGCTTTAAGCAATGGCCGGTGCTCATTTTTTGCTTTATGGGATACGGTGGCATAAATACCCGCGAGTTTGCGATCGAGCGCGGATAACCGTTCGTCATCGCAAATGATCGCTTCGATGCTGCCGGTCTTGGTTTTGTCGCAGGGAAATGAAGGGCCTGCAGGTTTCGATATCTGGACAGTATTTCCGATTGCGGTGGAAGCGTTGCGATGGTTCTGAACCATTTGATGGATATGATGGCACCAGGCTTCGCTGTCTCTACCTGGAGTATCCGGTGTGCCGCGTATACCCATTTTGAACTCGATAACGGATTTCCATTCGTCTGAGCCTATGTCCGGCCCGTGACCCTGATCGTCAGCGGTAAGCACTTTTTCTTCGATGACTCGATACCATGCGTCAGTACAAAGCGTCTTTGTTTCCAGGATGGAATGCGTAGCATCGCTTGCTGCTACGGGAACGGATACTGCAACGAGTAATATTGTCAGGCATCTCTTCAGCAGGTTCGCTTTAACAGACTGTTGAAAAACAATCTGCGTTGCCGCTGCGGCGTTAAAAACAGGCTCAAAATGCTCATTTATCGGACATAAACTCCGCTTTTTTGCCTGTTTTTGCCTTGCATCGGCTGCCTCGAACACATTTTTTAACAGCCTGTTAAGATCACGGCTCGGTTTATGTGGAATCGGATTGAATCTTGTATTTATTGCCACCAGTCTCCTCCGATTAATTGATCCGCGCATTGAAAACATGAAATAAGTCGTTTATTCGGTATTCCTTTTATTATGCAGGGATTGATTCGCTGTTTGAAGAGCCATCATCAATGACGGCAAAAGCAGCAGCAATTCGAGATCCTACCTGAAATTTTCCCGGCAGAAAAACGGGCAATCCGTCCTGAAGCGATAAACCATGGTTCATGTGCCGTATAGCGCTGCAGAAATGGCTGCCATGCGGATTATTCCGGGCGCTCAGCTATTTTAAAGTGAGTTCCATGCATTTACTGGCAGTGAAAAAACGGATACCCTAAACGGGAAGCCGGGATGAATAAAATGCTTATGAATCGGGGAAACCGGAGAAATTTATAAAAAGGAATCTTATTATGAAAACAACTAAACAGTTGCTGCAGGAAAAGGGGCATACCGTAGTTACTATTGGACCGGAAGCGTCGGTCTTTGATGCCATGCAATTAATGGCGGCTAACAATATCGGGGCTTTAGTGGTCATGAAGAATGATAAATTGGTCGGCATTCTGACCGAAAGAGATTTTTCCCGCAAATCCTACCTGCTGAACAAACCTGTAAAAGAGATGTCTGTCGGGGATATCATGACGCGGCAAGTGGCTTATGTGGAAGCGGGAAATACGAATGAAGACTGTATGGCGCTGATTACCGAGATGCGTGTACGCCATCTGCCGGTTATAGACAAAGGCAAAATAATCGGGATACTTTCGATCGGCGATCTGGTAAAGGATGCGATTTCAGAGCATCAGTTTGTCATCAAACAGCTCGAACGTTATATCTATGATACACCTGAGATATAAGTGATTCCGTTTTCTTGCCGGGGTGCCGTTGAGCCGGTCAGGAATGCCCTTTTTTCCTGAGCGCCCAGTGATTCGGGGATGAGTATTCTGATAATCTCCGGCAGCAGGCGGTGGCTGGTTTGATCATCGTAATCGCACAATCTCTGTATTTCTGGTGATGGGAATGATAGCAAGACACGAACCCGGACATGCTGATTTGCTGATAAGGATTAAGCGAGGACTTGATCTGCCGATCGGCGGCCAGGCTAATCAGACGATCGATAATGCGCGCCCTGTTCGCCACGTGGCCGTACTGGGGCCGGATTATGTCGATCTCAATCCTGCCATGCAGGTCAATGAAGGCGATTGCGTCAAGTGCGGGCAGGTGCTGTTCACGCACAAAAAGTTGCCAGACGTTCAGTTCACCGCGCCGGGGGCGGGCAGGGTTGCCGCGATTCATCGCGGTGCACAGCGGAAACTTTTGTCCGTTGTCATTCGGCTTGCATCGCAAGAAGAACAGGAAGAACAGCAGGAAACATTCGCAGCCTATGCGCCCGGCCAGCTCCCCGGCCTGACAGCGGATCAGGTCAAAGAAAACCTTCTGGCATCGGGCTTGTGGACTGCATTGCGTACACGGCCTTACAGCAAAATACCCGATCCGGCCCTACGCCCGGCGGCGATTTTTATCACCGCCATGGATACTAATCCGCTTGCTGCCGATCCTGCGCGCGTTATCAATGAACAGGCCGAATCCTTTCATCATGGCCTCAGCGTGCTGGTGCATTTAACATCCGGATCGCTGTGGGTGTGTAAAGCGCCTGATGCGGATTTCCCTTTACCCGGAAGTCTGCCGCAATTGCGCGTGGCCGGTTTTGCCGGGCCGCACCCAGCCGGTCTGGCGGGTACGCATATCCATTTTCTGGAACCTGTCGATGCGCGTAAAAGCGTCTGGTATCTCAATTATCAGGAGGTCATTGCAATGGGCAAGCTGTTTACCACAGGCCGGTTGTGGACCGAACGCGTCATCGCGCTGGGCGGTCCGCAGGTCAGGCATCCGCGCCTGTTGCGCACGCGTCTGGGTGCTGCGCTGAATGAATTGCTGGAAAACGAGCTTGTGGAATCTGAAGAAAGCCGCGTTATTTCCGGCTCGGTATGGTCTGGGCGGCAGACTTCCGGGTGGTCGGCTTTTCTGGGCAGGCATCACTTACAGATCAGTGTCATCCGGGAGAAACCCGAACGGGAATTTCTGGGCTGGCTTAATCCCGGGCGAAGAAAGTTTTCGCAAATGAACGTGATGCTGTCGAGTTTTTTCCGCAAACGTAACGAGACATTCGATTTTACCGCCGGTCAGAATGGCAGCCCCCGCGCCATGATACCTACCGGCAGCTTTGAAGAAGTCATGCCGCTCGATATTCTGCCGACGCAATTACTGCGCGCCCTGCTGGTTGGCGATACCGACATGGCGCAGAAACTGGGGTGTCTCGAACTGGATGAAGAGGATCTCGCGCTGTGTTCGTTCGTCTGTGTGGGTAAACACGACTACGGTACGCTATTGCGCGAGAATTTAAGACAAATCGAGAAGGAAGGTTGAAGCGCGATGCGGCGCTGGCTTGAATCCATAAAACCGATGTTCTCCAAGGGAGGACGGTTTGAGAACTATCATGCGCTGTATGAAATGGTGGATACCTTCTTGTATACGCCTGCCGATGCCACGCGTGCCGCGCCGCATGTCCGCGATGCGATCGATCTGAAGCGCCTGATGAGTTATGTCGTAATTGCGCTGATTCCGTGCATTCTCTGGAGCTGGTTCAATACCGGCTACCAGACCAATCTCGCCCTGCAGGCGCTGTCCATCACCGCGCATGACTGGCGGGGTATATTGCTGCAAACTTTGGGCATCGGCTTCGATCCGGACAGTATTCTGGCCAATATGGCGCATGGTTTTTTATATTTCCTGCCGATTTATCTGACGACGTTAATCGTCGGCGGCTTCTGGGAAATGCTCTTTGCCATCGTGCGCAAACATGACATTAACGAAGGTTTTCTGGTGACTTCCATGCTGTTTGCGTTGACGCTGCCGCCGGATATGCCGTTATGGATGGTGGCATTAGGGATCAGCTTCGGCGTGGTGATCGGCAAGGAAGTTTTCGGCGGTACGGGTAAAAATTTCCTCAATCCTGCGCTGGTCGGCCGCGCTTTCCTGTATTTCGCCTATCCTGCGGAAATTACCGGCGATCAGGTGTGGGTGGCCGTTGACGGCTACTCAAGCGCGACGCCGCTGGGGCTGGGTGTGCTGGGCGGGATGGAGGCGATCACCGTTGCCGGGTATACCTGGTGGCAGGCGTTCATCGGTCTGATACCGGGTTCACTGGGTGAAACTTCAACGCTGGCCTGCCTGATCGGCGCAGTTTTTCTGATTTACACCAAAGTCGCATCCTGGCGCATCATCGCGGGGGTTTTTCTGGGTATGGTGGGAACCACACTGCTGTTCAATAGCCTGGCCAGCGACGCCAATCCGATGATGGCGATGCCGTGGCACTGGCATCTGGTGCTGGGTGGTTTCGCTTTCGGCATGGTATTCATGGCGACCGATCCGGTTTCCGCCGCGATGACGACCGCGGGCCGCTGGGTTTTCGGTATTCTGATCGGATTCATGACGGTATTGATACGCGTGGTCAATCCGGCTTTTCCGGAAGGCATCATGCTGGCCATTCTGTTTGCCAATATTTTCGCGCCGCTGATTGATTACGTGGTGATTCAGATCAATATCCGCCGGAGGCTGCGCCGCCATGGCTGAGTCCGCGCATAGCAACGCCAGAACACTGCTGGTGGCTTTCCTGGTCTGTCTGGTCTGTTCATTGGTGGTTGCCGGTGCCGCCGTATTGCTCAAACCGATTCAGACCGCCAATCAGAGTATCGAGCGCAAACGCATCATTGTCGAGATCGCCGGTCTGATGAAGCCGGGGCTTACTGTGGCGCAGGCTTACCGGCAGGTGGAAGCGGACATGATTGAACTCAGCAGCGGTGACGTGACTGATGCTGTTGATCCGGAAGGCTTTGATATCACCAAAGCGGCCAAGGATATGCACCTGACAGTTCCATTAACGCGCAGCGCGGATCTGGCGCAGATCCGGCGTAAACCCCGATACCTGCCGGTCTACCGGGTCAATGACGACGATGGGCGGCTCAAGACCCTGATTCTGCCGGTTTACGGGTATGGCTTGTGGTCTACGCTGTATGGTTATATCGCACTGCAGGAAGACATACGGACGATACAGGGCCTGCGTTTTTATCAGCATGGCGAAACGCCGGGACTCGGCGGAGAAGTCGATAACCCCAGGTGGCTTGACCTGTGGGAAGGAAAAATCGCTTTTGACGATAACGGGGCGCCGCGTATCGAACTGATCAGGGGAGCAGTGGGAACCGCGACACCTGACAGTGATCATAAAGTAGACGGGTTGTCGGGCGCGACCCTGACTTCCCGGGGGGTGACACAATTATTGCAGTTCTGGCTGGGACAGGAAGGTTTTGGCCCTTATCTGGCCCGCCTGCGTGATGAAAGAGAAAGGAGTTGACACTATGGCCTATTCTGTCCGCAAGGTTTTGTTTTCACCGGTTGTCGATAATAATCCGATTATTCTGCAGGTTCTGGGCATCTGCTCTGCGCTCGCGGTTACCACGCAGCTGTCGACGGCGATTACCATGAGTATTGCACTGACGCTGGTTGTGGCCTGTTCCAGTGCGGCCATCAGCCTGATTCGTCATCATATCCCGGACAATATCCGGATTATCGTGCAGATGACCATCATTGCTTCGCTGGTGATCGTGATTGATCAGTTTCTGCGCGCTTTTGTCTATGAACTCAGCAAGGAATTATCCGTTTTTGTCGGCCTGATCATTACCAATTGCATCGTGATGGGGCGGGCGGAAGCTTTTGCCATGAAAAATCCGCCATGGCCCAGTTTTCTCGACGGACTGGGCAACGGATTCGGGTACAGCGCTATTCTGGTGGCTATCGGTGTGATCCGCGAACTGTTCGGATCGGGGTCACTGCTGGGTTATACCATTCTGCCGCTGGCCCGAGACGGCGGCTGGTATGTGCCCAATGGCTTTCTGTTGCTGCCACCGAGCGCGTTTTTCCTGATCGGATTGATCATCTGGGCGGTGCGTTCGTGGAAAACGGCACAGGTTGAACAGGCTGAATTTCGCATCCGGGAAATGCGTAAACCTGCCGAGACCGCCTGATGGATACGCTGGTCAATCTGTTTATTACCGCGGTTTTTGTTGAAAACCTGGCGCTTTCCTTCTTTCTGGGCATGTGTACTTTCCTGGCGATCTCAAAGAAAATCGAGACAGCGCTGGGTCTGGGTATCGCAGTCATTGTTGTCCAGGCGTTGACAGTGCCGATCAATAACCTGATTTATCGCTATCTGCTGCGTGACGGCGCACTGGACTGGGCCGGGCTATCCAGTGTCGATCTGAGCTTTCTGAGCTTTGTCAGCTATATCGGGGTCATCGCTGCAATAGTGCAGATTCTCGAAATGTTTCTGGATCGTTTTGTACCTGCACTGTATAACGCATTGGGCATTTTTCTGCCGCTGATTGCAGTCAACTGTGCCATTCTGGGCGGTACGCTCTTCATGGCGGAGCGCGATTACACGTTTGCTGAAAGTGTGACGTACGGACTGGGTTCCGGCTTTGGCTGGGCGCTGGCGATCACAGCGATGGCAGGGGTACGGGAGAAGTTGAAGTATTCCGATGTGCCTGATGGCTTGCAGGGACTCGGGATTACGTTCATCAGTGCAGGATTAATGGCAATGGGTTTTATGGCTTTTTCAGGTATCCGGTTATGACATGACGAAAGTGCCCCTATGTTAGAAATCGCCCTGGGTGTATTTTTCTTCACCGCAATCATTATTGTGCTGGTTGTCCTGATTCTGGGCGCACGCTCCGTGTTGCTGGCGCAAGGCAATGTCAGTATCGTCGTCAACGACCAGCGCACGATTAAAGTGCCGATAGGCGGAAAACTTCTCGGTACGCTGGGCAGTGCAGGCCTATTCGTCAGTTCTCCGTGCGGGGGTGGCGGTTCCTGCGGTCAGTGCCGGGTCAGGGTTTTCGAAGGTGGCGGTGCTATTTTGCCTACCGAAACTGCGCATATCAATAAACGCGATGCGCGCATCGGCTATCGCCTGTCCTGCCAGGTGGTTGTTAAGCAGGATATGAAGATTGCCGTGCCCGATGAAGTTTTCGGCGTGAAGAAATGGGAATGCACGGTGCGTTCCAATCATAACGTCGCTACTTTCATCAAGGAACTGATCCTGGAGCTTCCCGCCGGAGAAAATGTCGCCTTCCGCGCAGGCGGCTATATCCAGATTGTATGTCCGCCACATCGCTGTTCCTTCAAGGATTTTGATATCGAAGAACGCTTCCGTAAGGACTGGGATCGTTTTAATCTCTGGCAATATGTCTCGGAAACCCGGGAAACCGTCACGCGTGCATACTCGATGGCGAATTACCCGGAGGAACGCGGCATTATCATGCTGAACGTGCGCATCGCCACGCCGCCGCCGAGAACAGACGGCATACCGCCCGGTCAGGGTTCATCGTATATATTCACACTCAAACCCGGCGATAAAGTCACCATTATGGGACCGTTTGGCGATTTCTTTGCACGCGAGACCGGCAATGAGATGATTTTCATCGGCGGCGGTGCGGGCATGGCGCCGATGCGTTCGCATATTTTTGATCAGCTGTGCCGCCTCAGCAGCAAACGCAAGATAACGTTCTGGTATGGCGCGCGTTCCAGGAACGAAATGTTCTACGTTGAGGATTTTGACAGGCTGGTGCGTGAGCACGAAAATTTCGCATGGCATACGGCGCTGTCGGAACCCTTGCCCGAAGATGACTGGAAAGGCTACACCGGTTTTATTCACCAGGTGCTGTACGATGAATATCTGAAAAATCACCCAGCACCGGAGGATTGCGAATATTATTTATGCGGCCCGCCGATGATGAGCAAGGCGGTCATTGCAATGCTGCTGGATCAGGGCGTCGAGCAGGACAATATTCTGTTCGACGATTTTGGCGGCTAACGGATTACCCCTTTGCTATGTTAAATCAATCGCTTTTATCATCACGTATAATGATCGCCACGCTGGTTATCCTATTCGTGCTCGTCGTCATAACAGCTTTTCCCGCCGGTTTCTTCACTTCGCCGCCACTTACATTATCGTATCTGACCGGCAGCACGATGGGTACCACTTATGCCATCAAGTACCGTCATGTGTCCGCTCATCCGTCTGCTAACCTGTCCGCCGGCGAAATACAGCAGGAAATCGAGTGGCAGCTTGCGGCAGTTAATCAGACCATGTCCACTTATGATCCGGAATCGGAACTGTCGCGCTTCAATCGTTCTGAATCAACGGACTGGATACCTGTTTCCGCCCCGCTTTACACCGTTCTCAAAGCTGCGCTCGAAATCGGCAGTCAGAGCAAAGGCGCTTTTGATATTACCGTCGGGCCGCTGGTCAATCTCTGGGGGTTTGGGCCGCAAGACGGGGCACAGCGCATTCCGGATGCGGCAGAAATCGCCGCAACGCTTGAACGTACCGGTTTCGACAAGCTCATGCTGCATGATACCGCATCGGCTGTGCGCAAAACCCGTGCCGATGTCTATGTCGATCTTTCCGGAATCGCCAAGGGATACGCCGTCGATCAAATCGCCGCAATGCTTGAACGTTATGGCGTCGCGCATTATATGGTCGAAATCGGCGGGGAAATCCGCGCGCGCGGAAGCAATGCGCAGCAAATAGCCTGGCAGATCGGCATCGACAAGCCGCAAATGCATGGCCGTGCGGTGCAGAAGGTGTTGTCTCTCAAGAATACCGCACTCGCCACTTCAGGGAATTACCGCAACTACTTCATGATCGATAACCGGCGTTACATGCATGTCATTGATCCTGTTACCGGCTGGCCGGCAAATAATAATCTGGTTTCGGTTACCGTACTGGCCGAAACCGGTATGCTGGCTGATGCCTGGGCGACTGCTTTGCTGGTATTGGGCTTTGAACGCGGCATGGCGATGGCCGAACGGATTGGCCTGCGGGCGCTGTTCATCGCCGACCGGGACGGTATTTTTACCGAGCACGCCACGGGTCATTTCGAGTCAGACGATGCGCAAAGTTTCGCCGTTACTTTTCTGGCGGCTTTTCTGGTTATGGGTATCGCCATTGCCGCCATGGCGATTGGCGTGATGATGGGCCGTAAGCCGATTGCCGGCAGCTGTGGCGGACTCGGGCGAGTGGGATTGGAATGTGATGGCGGTTGTGGCAAACCCTGTTCCGCCGGTACGGATTGCAAGCCTGCTGTGGATAAACCGGAATCCTGAGTGTGTCCGCTCCGTCATTAAATACAAGGAATCAGCATACCAATGAACATTGCACCATGTGGTGTTATGGTGCAATGTTCGCAGCCATCAGATGATTTGACGCTGAATCTCAGTAAGTTTCAGCGTTTTATGCGCGTCTGCAATAGACAGACACGCTGCCATCTTGCAAGATACTGAATGTGTGACAGTATTTTATTTGTTGGACAATATGGAACGTCCATTCAAATCTTGCGCCAGGCGTGCATTGTCGGTGTAAAAACCTTTAAGTTGTTCAAGTTGTGCAGTTGAAATCGTTATCACATCTGACAGAAGATACCATTGTACGCCTTCGTTGCAAGGTGGCGTGGTGAGAGAGCCTGCCAAAGTGAAATATTCCAGATTATTGGGGTCTTGTTGCGGGAGTAATGCGGCAGGGTCGAGCTGGATGCCTGAATTTGTATTCTGTTCGCCTTCCTGAACGGGCATGTTATCCAGAATGGTTTGAAAAACCGGATGTTCATCCCCGGTTTCTATCGCAACGGCAAGTACAGCAATTCTGCCATCTTCGTTAATATGCACATAATGCAATTCGGCGGGAAAAGGATGACCGTTGATGACATGTTCACTGGGTTCATGGAAGTGCAATTGAATCAGCGGTATTGATTCTTCTCCAATTTTCAATCCGCCGGAATAATCGACTGAGGTGTTAACTTGTATGGTGTGGCCGTTATTGTAGAAAATCGGCGTATCGGTGCCGTATAAAGCCGCCAGTTGATTGAGTGGCTTGGTATTAAATGTTGCAGCTGCCAGATCAACCGGTGATTGGTGCTGACCCACACCGCATTCCGCATAAGGGTAGAGTAACGGAATCGATTGCGATGTATCCTCAACTGCCCACCAGGTTGATTGTTCTTCATAATGCCAATGGGGTGGGTTTGAAGTAGCGTTGACCGCGTAAAACAAGAACAACAGAACAGAAAAGCTTCTCAAAATTTTTGATCTCATAATGAACTCCGATGATGAAAAAGAATGGATTAGCAGGTGTGTTTTCTACAGTAATCAATCATTGATGGCTTTTGGTCCGTGTTTGAATCTTGCTGCGCTGCGGTTGAATTTTGTTTCTGATTGGATAAGATCGATTTCAGTCGCGATTGCGGCGCTGTATCTATCGAAGGTTGGCTTTGCTGAACGGAGTCAGGAGATGGTTTCAATGCGCTGTCCGACTCGGCAAAACTTGACATACTGACGCCCAATAGCGTGGCAAAAAAAAGTTTTTTAAACATAATTTTTCCTCTTAAACAAAAAATCAAGAACATACTTCATTGCGTGGCGTTACGGACTGTAGCATACCGAATGTTAAGAAAATCTAAACTAAACAATAACAATTATTAGAATTATTTTTGATCCAAACAGGTGGGATGCTGGTGAGTGAACTTGCGAGCGCGGTATACTGAGTGACCGGCAAGGTATTGCACCGGGCGGTTATTCCACTGCACCTCATTGCTCTGTCGCCAGGCAGAACATTTTGTTCCTTAAAAAAGAAAGAGGAGAGAAATATGAATCGCTACATTGATGGATTTATTATTCCCGTACCGACAGCGCGTATTGATGACTACCGTAATATGGCCGAAAAGGCGGCGCAAATCTGGAAAGAACATGGTGCCCTCGATTACTGGGAATGTGTCGGTGACGATATGGATGTACAGGACACCCTGTCATTCCCACAGCTAGTCAATATAAAACCGGATGAAACGGTCATATTTGCCTGGGTGGTTTTCGAGTCCCGGGAAGCCCGGGATGCGGCGAATGCAAAAATATTCGAAGACCCTCGTATCAAAGAGATGATGGATTCATCGGATCAGATATTTGACTGTAAACGAATGGCGTATGGTGGTTTTAAGCAATTAGTGCATGCGTAATCAACATGACCTGTCCCTGAGTTTTTCGCTGACCGCATAAGGAAAAATACAATGACCGAAATAAAACAAAAGATTGTTTCGCATCTGTGGTTCGACAAAGAAGCAAAGGAAGCGGCAAACTTTTATTGTTCTGTCTTCCCCGATTCAAGAATCACGAATATCACGACCCTGCACGATACGCCGTCGGGTGATTGCGACATTGTTTCGTTTACACTTTTCGGTCAGCTGTTTATGGCCATCAGCGCCGGGCCCTTGTTCAAATTCAATGAATCCATTTCTTTCATGGTGTATTGCGATACACAAGAAGAAATAGACGATTATTGGGAAAAGCTTTCGGCAGTTCCGGACGCCGAGCAGTGCGGCTGGCTCAAGGACAGGTATGGTCTTTCATGGCAGATCGTACCCGCCGTCATGGACAAGATGATGCAGGATCCTGATCCCGAAAGGTTGGCCCGTGTTACCCGGGCATTTCTCCAGATGAAGAAATTTGATCTCGCGGCATTACACAGGGC
>CAZTCY010000057.1:0-20157 GCA_964612715.1 uncultured Nitrosomonas sp.
TGGCGGTAGGCATCCGAATCAACGCCATGTGCTTCAAAAACCTGTGGAAACTGGAGCATTGCATCACGTGTTGCGGATGCATCATGCAGTAAACTGGCGTCAAGCAAGCGCTCTTTGAGATAGGTATCAATCTGTTCGACTTTTTTATCCGCGATGGCTGATAAATTCTCGATGACGGTTTTCTGTATTTCGGTTTCAAAAGTATGCAGAAAGCTGTTACCAATGAGGACGATTGGCAATAAGGAAACCAGCGTAAACCAAACGGCGAAACGTTGCGTGAGCGAAGTAAATTTCATCTGCATTTCCTCGCAATCATGGAAACTGTGTTACAGTAAATTAGTCTGTGCCAATCCTGCTTTTGCAAACAGAACTGTCACTGTTGGTCATAGTAGCAGATATCGGGGCAGGTTGTCCGCGGTAAAATTTGCAAGAGGATAAAACGCTTTCTAGTCAGGATATATGCACAAGTACGGATCAATTCTTTTCCTATTTTTTATCACATGACCGTGAATACGTTTCAGTTGCATATCGTGAAGTGGCATGACAGCGCAGCAGCGTTGCGGGCCGTGCGGGAAGCGGTATTTATTCTTGAACAGCAGGTGCCTGAGGCGCTGGAATGGGACGCATTTGATCCGGTAAGCGTTCATGTGCTTGCCACTGCGTCTGACGGGAAACCGGTGGGTACCGCGAGACTTTTGCCGGATGGCTATATCGGTCGCATGGCGGTATTGAAAGCGTGGCGTGGCGCAGGGGTTGGCAGCGCCATGCTGCAATGCCTGCTCGACAAAGCCAGACACAGCGGCATGACGGAAATCAAGCTGAATTCACAGGTGGCCGTGAAAAATTTCTACGCAAGATTCGGTTTTCTGGAAACAGGGGACGAATTCATGGAAGCGGGCATACCACACATCAGAATGTTTTTACGAATAGTGTAGGAGCCGATTTACTAAGAACCAGTTCAAGATCTCACTGAAGGGTGCATTGCGGCGTTAAAATTGAACTCAAAATGCTCACATACTTCGAGAGAGTATGCTCCGTTTTTTCGTTCAATTTCTGCCTTGCACTGCATCCCTTGATCGAGATCTTGAACAGGTTCTAATATCGTCCGGATTGTTGCCATTCTTGTTCGAGAATATCGGAGGCTTCTTTCCACTGATTTGTCACGCGCTCCAGTCTCCGGTTCGCTTCAGCTGATTTCTGCCGTGCAGTTTCGGCGCTTTTTTCACGATCGGCCAACCGCCTCTGGGCGGCCTGCAACTCTTTTTCCGCAAAAGCGACATCTTTCTGCAGATTGTCGGCTTCTCTTCTGGCTTGCATCATTTGCTCGTAAGCCGCATTCGCGCGTTGCTGGAGTTGTTGGAGCGATGCTCCGACTTCGGCATGGGAAACTGGAATATACAGACTGAGTAGAAAGATAATCAAAAAAATTTTCATCTGGATTCCTTGTTTGATGTGGCTAATGATTCACGGTACCCACTATTGATACCTTGCATGCATCATCCGTGTATTCGTTATTTTCGTCAAGAATGAACAAATGTTTTTTGCACTTTGTCCCTGATGAAGAGACAATTCATATTTTAACCAAACATCTTGATTGGAGCATCCTATAACAATGAAACCATTTGTCTGTCCGGAAGGAAGTATTGCACGTCACTTCAGCCATTTGATTTTATCGGTAACCGGGCTGTGGCTGATGTTATTGACTACGTCGGTTCAGGCGAGCTGCGAAGGCTGTCTTTGCCCTGGCGATCCGTGCCGGTTATGTCCGTTACCCGCCATGGAAAACGATACGATCAGAACCGATGAACCTGAAATATGCGCCAGGATTCGCGCCAGAGTTCCGCCCACGTCAGCACAACCCGGCGCCAGTGAATATTTTCCCAGTCTCGATCAATCCATCGCGGTCTGTGTCAATGAGGGAGGTGATGTCATCCGTAACCGGCGGCGCAGCGAGGAATTTCCATCCCGGTTTTATTGCAAGCCGCCGGCACCTGTTGCAAACCGATAAATTGCAATGATTACCGTCATACAACGTGTCAGCGCGGCAAAAGTGACCACCGGTAATCAGGAAATCGGCGTCATTGGCATCGGTATCATGGCGCTGATTGCCGTCGAGAAAGATGATACGGCAAGAGAAGCGGATCGGTTGCTGGAACGCATATTGAATTACCGTATTTTTCCGGATGAAAATGGGCGCATGAATATGAGTCTGCGCGCAATAAATGGGGGACTATTACTGGTTCCCCAGTTTACGCTTGCAGCAGATACCAATACGGGTAATCGTCCCAGTTTTACGGGGGCAGCGTCGCCGGAAAAAGGGCGTGAATTGTTTGCCGCTTTGCAGTCCATTGCGGATAAGGTTTATCCGGGTACGCAATACGGACAGTTCGGCGCGGATATGCAGGTCGCGTTGATTAATGACGGGCCGGTGACGTTTACTTTACGGGTTTCGGCTGTTTAGTTTTCTTTCAGTCTTCTTTCAGTTCTTCGGCAAGCAACTGCATTTGGCGCAGACGCGCTTCAATAGACGACATTTGATAAAAGTCACCACTATCATGTCTTAACGCGATTTTCAGCTGTTCAATAGCGGCGTCATAAAATCCCTGGCGGATATATACTTCAGCTTGTGCGCGATGCTTGAGCATATTCTTGTTTTGTAGTGCATAGGCGCGCGCCTGTAACTGGTAGAGATGGATGTCGTTGGTATGAAACTGCAACTCACGATTGATGAGTTCAAGTGCGTTGTCGATCTGCTGGTTTTGCAGCAATGCATCGGCATAACCATGAATGAGTGCTTTATGCTGCGGGTAGACTCTGAGTGCGCTGCGGTAAATAGTGATTGCATCATCGAACTGGCCGTTGGCAAGCCTGACCGCAGCCGCCAGTGTTTCAATCATGGCACCGGCCTGAAAGCCTTTGTGTTTGATATGGATAGTTTTACCCAGCAGATGGTTATCCAGACGCGCACCGCCTGCAGGATTTTTATCGATCAGGCTGTATAACACGGTCAGTTGTTCATTGGCTTCCCTGTTCTTTTTATCGCGCAACAGCGCAAGAATGTAACCGTAACGTTCAACCGCCTCATTGCTGTAGCGTTTGTCGTTCAGGCGCACTCTGAACTGGTTGACGGCTTCGATGGGTCTACCCTGCATTGCGCGCAATTTTGCGCGTACCAGCTGAAAATCAATGCTGTCCGGTACCTGACGATAAGCCATTTCGTGTGTTCTGTTCTGGATGTCGGCAATACGTTCGTAGGTTATCGGGTGTGTGCGTAGATAGGATGGCGCACCATTTTCATAAAAACGGCTGGCTTTTTGCAGGCGCTCAAAAAAAGCCGGCATGCCCTGAGGATCGAAACCTGCCGCAACAAGGATGTTCAGGCCGACCCGATCGGCTTCCTTTTCATGCCGGCGCGTGAAATTCAGCTGTGACTGTATCGCGCCAGCCTGAGAAGCGGCCATAATGGCCTGACCGGCCTGAGGGTTTGAGCGGGATGCCAGAATGGCAACGGCAAGTGCTGCGAGTGAGGCGAGCATCGTGTATTTCTGGCTCGAAATCATGCGTGCGAGGTGTTTCTGTGTTACATGCGCAATTTCATGCGCCATTACGGCGGCAAGTTCTGATTCGCTTTGCGCCGCGATGATCAGGCCGCTGTTAAATCCCATGAAACCGCCGGGCAGGGCAAATGCATTGATGGTTGAGTCCTGCAGGGCGAAAAATTCAAAAGACTGGCCCGGGCTTGTTTCGGTTGAGTGGGTAATCAGTTTGTGCCCCAGGCTGTTGAGGTAGCCGGTGATCTCCGGATCGTCCAGGTAGCTCGGATCGGCGCGTATTTGGCGCATGATCTGCAGGCCGATCTGCCGTTCCTCGCGCGGTGTGATAGTGGCTTGCGAAACATCGCCCAAGTCCGGTAATTCATGGGCAAATCCATTGACCGGAAAAAGAAGTGTCAGGGCGATGATGAAACAGATGATTCGCATGTCGATAAGATAACTGTTCCGGTGCTAAGTTCCATCCTGGCGGCTAATTGCAGTAACCGTTATTTTGATACCATTTTACCGCATCTTCAAGGGCATACCGGGCCGGACGGAATGTATAGCCTAGTGTTTTCATGGCTTTTTCACTGGTAAAGAACATCATTTTTTTCGCCATACGGATACTGTCCAGTGTCGCTCGGGGCTCCTTGTGTGTGACGGCGGCGATTTTCTCCATGAACCAGGCCACGGGGAGCATAAGATTCGTCGACAGATTGATGCGCTTCTTGTGGTGACCGGTAATGTCGTCAAGTGTTTCCAGTACCTCGAGCAAAGACAGGTTATCGCCGCCGAGAATATAGCGTTCGCCTGTTTTTCCCTGTTGGCACGCCAGCAGATGGCCGTAGGCGATGTCATCGACATGTGCAATATTCAGGCCGGTATTGACGTAAGCAGGCATTCTGTTGTGCAAAGTGTCCAGAACGATACGCCCGGTCGGTGTCGGGCGGATGTCACGCGGGCCGATCGGTGTTGACGGATTGACGATGACCAGTGGCAATTGGTGCTGGTGGGTTAATTCTATGACCATTTGTTCGGCAATGTATTTTGAACGCTTATAGTGGCCTTTGATCTGTTCCAGGCTGACGGGTGTTTGTTCGTCAGCCGGTGTGCCATTGGCTGTCAGTCCCAATGCCGCGACGCTACTGGTATAGACAATGCGTTTCAATCCGGCATTGGCGGCAGCGATGATCAATGCTTTGGTGCCGTGCACATTGATGTCGTACATGGTTTGAGGATCAGGTACCCACAGGCGGTAATCTGCGGCCACATGAAAAAGATAATCACAACCTTTAACCGCTTTTTCCAGTGAGTGCTGATCGCGTAAATCACCCTCGGCAATTTCAACCGGGAGGTTTTCGATATTGCGCCGGTCGCTGTTGGGTCTGACCAAAAGACGCACGTCGTGTCCCGCTTCCAGCAAACAGCGCATAACCGCTGAGCCTAAAAAACCCGTTGCACCTGTGACTAGCGATTTCATGGCAGGATATCTTTATAGTGTAGTGGGTAGTATTTGGATGATCAGTGATGATTTTAGCGTTTTAAGAGCCATTCATCGGATACAGCGGTTTCCGGAAGATTACGTGACGCTATTTTGAATAATTGCTTCAGAACACCGTTGTTGCTCGCAAAGAGGCTGGTGGTAAACACGGTTGCTTTGACTGCGCGCCGGGTGATTTTGACTTGCGTGCTTTCTTTAAAATCACGATGCCTGTTGATTTTGTTCAATGTCAATACGGCCATGCCGAGCGCCCACAGGCAGAATTTGCGTATTCCTTTTTCATGCGGTGGAATCATGCAGGTGTATGCCAGTGCGTTCTTCAGATGCCTTTTTGCAATGCCGATAAGATCGCCGAGGCCGTCTTCAAACCGTGTGTCCGAATAATCAGAGCGAAGATCTTTAAGTACAAAGCCATGTTTCAGGAAAATATCCTGTGGCAACCAGCAAGCGCCGCGCTTGCGATCATCCCAGATATCCTTGAGGATATTCGTCATTTGCAAACCCTGCCCGAAGGATACCGCCAGATTCATCAGCTCGGGTTTATTGTGCCTGATTGCCTCGGAATAATCGCAGAACAGTTCCGTCAGCATCTCGCCAACAACACCGGCAACGTAATAGCAGTACAGGTTCATGGTCGGTAAATCCTTGAGACCATCCAGGGTTTCAGTATCCTGAAAGTCCGCCATCCCGCGGCTCATGATGCGTACACAACGTTCGAGCGCTTTGCGTTGCGCCGTATTAAAGCTGTGGGTGACGCGGATAACGGCGGGGGTATTTTTGATTAAGTCATGTTCAGCCGGAATAGTGTGATCGGAAAGCAGGGGATAAAGCGCATTAGCAAATTGTTCTGCTGCAATGTTCCCGCAGACCACTTCGGAGAACATATCGGACAATTGGCGTGTTTGTTCTATGGTCAATGCGTTATCGTCTTCAATCGTGTCGGTAATCCGGCACAGTAAATAAGCATTACCGATCACCTTCCTGAGCGCCGCGGGCAGTTGCGGGATGGTCAGGGCGAAAGTCCGTGACACGCCGTTTAAAATTTCATCCTGATACTGTGTGTCAGCTAAACTGGGCGATTGATTGATCATGATGGATACATTGAACATGGGACCTGCACATATTAATATTTTCCGTCCTGGAATTGGAACAGATTTAAGACTGTTCCAATCTGACAAGCGGTTATGTTTGCAGAATGACTTCTGATGCGGTCAATTGATCAATGGTTTCACGTGCCCTGATCAGGTGGACGGTGTCGCCATCCACCATTACCTCCGCCGCGCGCGGACGGGTATTATAATTGGAACTCATGCTCATACCGTAAGCGCCCGCCGACATGACTGCGAGCAGATCGTCCGCCTCGAGAATGAGTTTGCGGTCATGGCCGAGAAAATCGCCCGTTTCGCAGACCGGGCCGACAATCTGATAATTGCATAAATTGCCTTTTCTTTTGATAACCGGCAGGATTTGATGATAGGCCTTGTACAGAGAAGGTCGCATCAGATCGTTCATGGCGGCATCGACAATGGCAAAATGGCGCTCCGGCGTATGCTTGACATAAGCCGTGCGTGTCAGTAACAAACCGGCATTTCCAACCAGAGAGCGGCCCGGCTCTATGAGCAGGCGCAGTTTGAGCTGGCCTAAGGTTTTACGCAGTGCGGCAACATAATCGTGTATCGAAGGCAGTGCTTCGTTTGTGTAGCGTATACCCAAGCCTCCGCCCAGATCCAGATGTGTGATGTGTAAATTTTGAGCGCATAATCGGTTCAATAAACTGACCAGTTTTTCACCCGCTTGAACAAATGGGTCCAGTTCGGTCAATTGCGATCCGATATGGCAGTCCACGCCGATAAACTGGATATTTGGGAAAATATCCGTCGACAGATAGATTTGTTCTGCTTCTTCAATCGGAATGCCGAATTTGTTTTCTTTCAGTCCGGTTGAAATGTAAGGGTGCGTTCTGGCGTCAACATCGGGATTGACCCGCAGGCTGACCGGCGCAGTTTTGTTCATCGCTGCGGCAATCTGATTGAGTAATTGCAACTCTGCGATGGATTCGACGTTGAAGCACAGAATATCGGAGGCCAGTGCCATGCGCATTTCATCCGCCATTTTTCCGACGCCGGAGAAAACTGTTTTGCACGGATCTCCGCCTGCTTTAATCACTCTTTGTAATTCGCCGCCGGAAACAATGTCGAATCCGCTGCCGAGCCGTGCGAGCAAATTCAGTACAGCAAGATTTGAATTGGCTTTTACGGCATAGCAAATCAGGTAGTCGTCGTTTGCGAATGCGCGTTCAAATTCATGGTAAGTTTCCGTTAAAGCGGCTCTTGAATAAACATAACAGGGTGTGCCAAATTTCTTGGCGATGGTTTCCAGTGATACGGACTCAGCATAAAGTATGTCTTGTTGATATTCGAATTGGGGAAAATCATTCATTTTTCGTTTTCATCTTTCATAGTGGCGGCTGCAGGAGGCGTTGTCGGCGTCATTGATACCGCTGGCACTTCAGTGTCTGGTATATAAAGCGGACCTTTGTTGCCGCAGGCTGCCAGTAAAATCAGTGTAAAAATGGCAATAGCAGGTATGAACACTAATCGCATCAACAAACGCACAGAAACGCTCCTTAAATTGTCAGGTTTGGATACTAGCATAAGAAATGTCAGGATTCGTTTATCTTGTCATTATAGTGATACCGTTGACGCGTGTCGCCGTCAGACCGTAAGAATTGCCCGTGTTGTCAATGTGGCATTATAAACAAAAGCAGAGGGCGTATGGATTGAACATCCAATTTTTCGGCTCAGCGATGATCCGCAGTCACCTAGAAATTGTTCACTGCAAAATTCAGCCATTCTATAAGTTCATTCATCAGCCGGTTGCTTGCGGCGGTAAAACTGTCTACTGCGCCGGCAGCATCGGCGGTTGCTGTTGCGTGGGTCGTGTTGAAGATTTTCTGGGCAACCAGCCGGTGCGCATTATTGACGAGGCTTGCACGAAAGCGTACGGAAACATAACTGTCTGCCAGTGTATTAAAAATTTGTGAAAACTCTTCAATCTCGATGTGCAGTTCATATTCCACAATAGCGACGCTGCTGTCTTTGATGACCAGATGATGTGTATCGGCGGCAATCTTCTGCTTGATTTGCTGCGTGAACAGGAATGCGGGCGGGGAAGACCAGCGGCTGTTGGCGTAAGTATAGGACTGTGCGGCACTATGATAGGCGAGACGGTAATGTATGGCCGGATTATCCAGCCATAAAGGCGCTGTAACCTGGGGAATGAGAATTTTTTTTCCGTTTTTGACAATGTGCTGTTCCGGTTGTTGTGTCGGAGGAGGGGTGTTAACCGCAAAATTGTAAATCGCTGTCGAAGGATCGGGCCTGGGTATGACCGTGCATCCCGTCAGCAATAGTAATCCAAGAATAAAAGCTGATTTTTTCATTGGGTTTTCCCTGCAGGCGCAACAAAACCATCTTCACCGGGGCCGGGGAGCGATGGCGGGCGCCCGAATAAAAGCATCTGGGGATTCTCTTCCAGCTGCTGCAGAATGCGATCCAGGCTTTTCGAATTGCGCATAAGGCCGTTGCTCACTTTGCGCAGCTCCGGAATGGTGGTCGCCATTTCCTGCGTTGTCGCCGTCAGATTGTCGATAATGCCGCCCTGTTCATTCACTTTTCGCATGGATAAGTTGATTTCGGTCAGCAAATCATCCAGATGTCCGACCAGAATGCTGGATTCCTGGGTCAAATGCATGAATGATTCGAGACCGGGTTGTAAGTTACTTGCGATGCCATCAAAGTTTCGTGTTACCTTTTCAATGTTTTTCAGTATGCTTGAAACCTGTTCCTGATTGTCATCATTGAGCAGCTGGTGTATTTTGATGACCAGTTCATTGACATTATTGAGAATGTTCTGACCGTACCCGGTGACTTCATCCAGCAGCGAAGGCCGCATCGGGATCTGTGCACCTTCGGACAGCACTTCCGGGGGAATGTGCGCGTCATTCCTAAGCTGTAAATACGCCAGTCCGGTAATGCCCTGGTAGCCCAGTTGCGCATAGATATTTTTGGGTAGTTTGATGCTGCCGTCTATCGCGATATCAATAATAATCTGTTGGCCGTTTTTGGGGTCGAAGTAAATACGATTGACTTTACCGATATTGACACCACGGTAATATACGGATGCCTGCAGACTCAGCCCGGTGATTGATTCCTGGGTAACCACCCGATAGTGATGATAATCGATTGCGTCACCCTTAAACCATTGGGCGACAACAAGTGCAGCGGCACCCAGACAAATGACGAAAAGACCTGCCATGAGGGCATGTGCCCGGTTTTCCATGATTATTCCCTGTTACCGATAAGTTGATGTTTATTGTGCATTGTCTTGAAAAAGTTTGCGATGAAAGGGTGAGGGTAATGGGCTATTTCCTCAAGCGTGCCTGCCGCGACAACTTTCCGGTCGGCCAGTACCGCAATGCGATCCGACAGGGCGACCAGCGTATCAATATCATGCGTTACCATCACTATGGTTAAATCCAGTTCACGACGCATATCCAAAATAAGCTGCACAAAGCTTTCGCTCAATTCCGGATCGAGACCGGCGGTGGGTTCGTCCAGAAACAGTAATTCCGGATCCAGTGCGATTGCCCGTGCCAGTGATACGCGCTTAATCATCCCGCCTGATAAATTGGCCGGCATTTTGTGCGCGTGCTCCGGCTCGATGGCGACCATGTTCAACTTGGTTATTACAAGATCATGGATCGTGCGTTCGTCCAGCACACGCAGTTCGCGCAATGGCAGCGCGACATTGTCGTAAACAGTCAATGCGCTGAATAACGCGCCTTGTTGAAATAATACACCGGTGCGGCTGCGAATGCTTTTGTTCAATGCAACATCACAATTATAGCGTGCACTGCCAAAAATTTTGACGCTTCCGTGCGTCGGTTCTTCAAGACCCAGCATCTGGCGCAGCAGTGTCGTTTTACCACTGCCCGAACCGCCGACAAGCGTCAGTATTTCTCCCCGTTTGACACGTAAGTCCAGATTCTGGTGAACGATATGCTGGCCAAATCGGGTGTACAGTCCTTCAATTTCGATGATAAATGATGCATCACTCATAGATTTATCTGATGATGCCGACATCCGAGAAGACAATCGCAAAGATGGCGTCGATGATGATGACGATTGTAATGGACGTGACAACCGATGTCGTTGTGCCTGCACCGAGGCTTTCAGTATTCGGCTTGATTCTCAGGCCAAAATGGCAGGCAATCAATGCGATGGCCATACCGCAGACAGCGCCTTTTCCAAGCCCCAGCCATAGATTTCCAATCGGCACCGATTCAGGCAGCGTATGCACAAAATAATGGTAACTGAGGCCAAGCTGGATTTCAGCGGCAACCATCCCGCCGATCAGGGCGATGGCGCTTGTCCAGAGCACAAGGAGCGGCATGGCGAGTCCCAGACCGATAATTTTGGGAAAAATCAAACGCTGGCTATGCTGTATGCCCATAACTGTCAGTGCATCGAGTTCCTGCGTGACACGCATGACACCGAGTTGTGCTGTCATTGATGATCCGGAGCGGCCGGCGACCAGAATGGCGGCCAGCAGCGGCCCCAGTTCCCGGATAATGCTGATGCCAAGAATGTTGACGATAAAAATGTCCGCGCCAAACATCTGCAATTGTTCGGAGGAAAGATAACTCAAGACGATTCCGATCAGAAACCCGACCAGTGCGGTTATTCCCAAAGCCTGCATGCCGGTGCGATATAAATTGGCGGAGATTTCGCGCCATGGAATCAGAACAGGGTGACGCAGAAAAAACAGACTGTCCAGTACGAGCTGGCCAACCATCATGATCATACCGATCAGGTTTTCCCATAATAATAAAAACTGTCCGCCGATTGCCTGTATCGGCCAGAACGGGTTTTTTTTCTTGGATTCGGGTATTTCTGCAGGCAGATTCTCGATGCGCCTGAGCATTTTTTCGTGTTCCGGACGCAGGATTAAACGGTTCGGCCGCTTTGCACACCAGGCGTTCCACAACAGCACAATACCCGCGGTATCCATACGCTGGATGTTGCTCAGATCCCAGCATATATCCGCATTCCGGGCATGCCGGGAAAGCTCGCCGGATAACTGTCCGAATTTTTTATCCAGTGCGGCCAGCGTCAGGTTACCCGTTAGAACGAGGCGTTGAGAAGCGCCGTCGTCGACAAGTTGATACCAGTCGCTCACCGATTGTTGTGTGTTCATGGGCTGTGCGATCGCAGTCTGACTTTTTGATGCATAAGACGCTGAAAATGGTAAAAAGGCTTGTTCGTGCATGCGCAGTTACGGACGCATACTGTATATCAATTAACCTGCTGACTTCAAATAATTTTTGAAATTGCGAGAAGAAAGATAAAAACGACCGTAGAAATTACTGTGCCTGTGCCATTTCGGTCCGGGCCAGTGCGGGATTAGTGGCAAAATAATTCCGGATGCCGGAAAAAATCGCATTCGCCATTTTGTTTTGATAAGTCTTGTTGATCAATTTCTTTTCTTCATGCGGATTGGTAATGAAAGCGGTTTCAACCAGAATAGAAGGAATGTCGGGCGATTTCAGCACGACAAAACCGGCCTGTTCCACAGTTTTTTTATGCAGCCGGTTAATCTGGCCGATTTCCTGCAACACAAATTCCGCAACCCTGACGCTGTCATTAATGGTGGCGCTCATCGATAAATCCAGAATGATTTCGCGCATATCACCCGATTTACTGGCAATATCCACACCGCCAACGAGATGATTGCCCGAATGATTGGCCTGTTTGGCGATCCAGCTTGCCGTGGTCGATGTGGCGCCATGCTCGGAGAGTGTGTAAACCGACGAGCCGCTGGGATGTACTTTTTCACTGCCGTCGGCATGGACGGAAACAAACAGATCGGCCTTATGCTTGCGCGCTATGGCTTGTCTTTGATGAAGATCCAGAAAATAATCGCCGTTCCGAGTCAATATCGCCCGCATATCCGGCTCTTTATCGATAATGGCTTTGAGCTTTCTGGATATGGCGAGCGTAATATCCTTTTCTTTCGTACCCTTGCCATTTCTGGCAATCGCACCCGGGTCATGGCCGCCATGCCCTGGGTCGATAGCGATGGTGATGATTCTCTTTGCCGCAGGGGATTGCTGTGAAGGCTTGCGTAACTGGGCGGCCGCATAGCTTTCAGGATAATTCTGCGTGATGTGCGGTGCAGCGCTTGGCGTCTGTTGTGATTGTTGTGGTTGATGTATCTGCTGTGTCTGCGGAGACTGTCCTGACTGCTGTTGTTGCGGGCGCGATGGTTTCGGCGGCAGGGGCGGCTGCACTGATGGCTTAGGGTTAATCAACGTGGCCACCAGATGGTCGAGTGCGTCGGTTTCGCTGACTGTTTCACGGGTGGCAGGCGGCACTTTTTGATGCTGCTTGCGGTCATTTTTGACAACAGCCGCTTTGTCCGGACGATAAATATCCAGTATCAATTGATAACCATGACCGTTTTTGGGGTCGATGGTGGCAGTGCGCGGGACAACATCGGCTTTGAGATCCAACACTACGCGAATGACATGCGGCTTGAAGCGGCCATAGCGGATACGTTCGATAAATGGATCCGCCGGACTGATTTTTCCGGGCAGGGATTTAATGGCATCATTGAGCGGAATATTGATCAGATCGACAACGACGCGGCCTGGATTGCTCAGTATGCTTAATTCGTACTGGATCGGCCTGCTGGATTCCAGAGTGATGCGTGTAGCGTGTTCAATCGATCCGATGCGTGCGGTGGTGATTCCGGCGCCTGAAGCTGAAACAGAATGACTGTTCAGCGGAAACAGGCAAAACAGACAGGCCAGAAAGATGATCCAGTGCTGAAAATGGCGTGCGGCAATAACACGCGATACAGCAGCGCTGTTTAGCGTTATCGTGGCTATGTTTCCGTTTGTTTCGGCCATTGCTGTAGACATTGCTCTCCTGTTTTGGTATCAGCGAAAATTGTAACGTTACGGCCGGATTCGAGAATCTGAAGATTAATCGTGATATCCGCTTCGGACAGTAATTCCAATGCTTTTTCCGGCCATTCAATCAGGCAAATCGAATGTGCATTGAAGTAATCCCGAAACCCTGCTTCTTCCCATTCATAAGGGTCATTGAAACGATAAAAATCAAAGTGATACAAGTATAACCTAGAAAAATTATAGATTTCAACTAAATTGTATGTAGGACTTTTGACTGCCTGCTGATGGCCGAGTCCGTGTAAAATACCGCGCACCAGTGTCGTTTTACCGGCACCCAGATTGCCATTGAGAAAAACGATCAGTCCGGGCTGTAAAACAGCCGCGATTTTTTTACCCAGAGCCAGTGTATCGGCCTCATTCGCAAGAAAAAAAGTTAGACCTGAATCCGAATTATGCGTACCGTGCAAGAAAAAACCTCCTCTTCTGATAATAAGGATGACCATCCCGAAATGAACACAGCCGGTCTGGCTCAGGAAATCAAAGCCTGGGGCAGGGCGCTTGGTTTTCAGGATGTTCGCATCGCCGACGCCCATGCGGATATGTCTGCGGCGGAATCCGGCATGTTCCAGTGGCTCGATAAAGCATATCATGGCGAAATGGATTATATGGCCAAACATGGCACCAAACGGTCCAGACCATACGAACTTGTGCCTGGCGCGCAGCGAGTTATTTCGGTACGCATGAATTATGCGCAGCCCAAGGTGGCGGACAGCTGGTCGGTGATCAATCGGGGCGATAAAGCATTTATTTCGCGTTATGCGCTGGGGCGTGATTATCACAAGGTATTGCGTGCGCGCATGCAGAAACTGGCCGAACAGATCCAGAATGCTATAGGCCCATATAGTTACCGCGTTTTTTCCGACAGCGCGCCGGTCATGGAAGTCGAATGGGCGCAGAAGGCCGGGCTGGGCTGGCGCGGCAAGCATACATTGTTGCTGTCGCGGCAGGCGGGTTCGTATTTTTTTCTCGGCGAAATCTACACGGATTTGTTGTTGCCAGTCGATGAGCCTGTCGGTACAAAAGGGAGTTTCTGCGGCAGTTGCACCAAATGCATTGATGTCTGCCCGACGCAGGCCATTGTTGCGCCGTTTGAAGTGGACGCGCGCCGCTGTATTTCCTACCTGACGATCGAGCTGAAAAGCAGCATTCCCGAACCACTGCGCCCATTGATCGGCAACCGTGTCTACGGGTGCGATGACTGCCAGCTTGTTTGTCCGTGGAATAAATTCGCACAGATATCCGACGAACCTGATTTTCAGGTGCGCCACGGTCTGGACGATGTCACACTGCTCGAACTGTTCCGCTGGAGCGCGGAGGAGTTCGAAGCCAAGCTCGCGGGCAGCCCGATCCGGCGCATCGGATACCCGCAATGGCTGCGCAATATTGCCGTGGGACTAGGCAATGCACCCTACACGCAGGAAATCGTGACAGCGCTGCACGCGCGGCTGGACGATCCGTCCGCGGTAGTACGCGAGCATGTGCAATGGGCGCTGGATCAACAAACAAAAAAATCAACAAGGGGTAAATAGTTTATGGATCAGGAATATCTGTTCGGGACGCCGTTGTGTCCGGGCGCGATAAAAGTCATGCTGCTGGGCAGCGGGGAACTGGGTAAGGAAGTCATTATCGCGTTGCAGCGGCTTGGCGTGGAAACCATCGCTGTGGACCGCTACGCGCATGCGCCGGGGCATCAGGTCGCGCATCGCGCGCATGTAATCAACATGGCCGATGGCCCGGCGCTGCGTACGCTGATCGAGCAGGAAAAGCCGCATATCATTGTGCCGGAAATCGAAGCGATTGCCACTGATATGCTCGTGCAGATTGAACGCGAGGGGCTGGCAACCGTTATTCCGACCGCACGCGCCGCGCAACTGACGATGAATCGTGAAGGTATCCGCCGCCTGGCCGCGGAAACACTGCAATTGCCTGCATCACCGTACGTGTTCGCCGACAGTCTTGATGAACTCAGAAGCGCGATTGATGCGCATATCGGTTATCCCTGTATCGTCAAACCCGTCATGTCGTCATCGGGCAAAGGGCAATCCAGAGTGAATTCGGCTGCCGAAGTGGACGCGGCATGGCACACTGCCGTGAGCGGCGGGCGTGTCGATCAGGGGCGGGTGATTATTGAAGGCGTGATTCAGTTTGATTATGAAATCACACAACTGACCGTGCGCGCAAAGAATGCGGATGGCGGGATTGACACGCATTTTTGCGAACCGATCGGTCATGTGCAGGTGCACGGTGATTATGTCGAAAGCTGGCAGCCGCAGGCGATGTCGCCGGCCGCGTTGCAACGCGCGCGCGATTATGCCAAAAAGATTACCGATGAACTTGGCGGGCTTGGTATCTTTGGTGTGGAACTGTTCATCAAAGGCGATGATGTCTGGTTCAGCGAAGTCAGCCCGCGCCCGCACGATACCGGCATGGTGACGCTATGCAGCCAGATTCAGAGCGAATTCGACCTGCACGCGCGCGCTATTCTTGGCCTGCCGGTTGATACCACCCTGCGTGCACCCGGCGCCAGCGCGGTGATTTACGGCGGCATGGAAGCACAAGGCATTGCATTCAAAGGCGTGCAGGATGCCCTGCGTGTGCCGCAAAGCGATATCCGGCTGTTCGGTAAACCTGAAGCCTTCAAACGCCGGCGCATGGGCGTGGCGCTCGCCAACGGCGGCAATACCGACGAAGCCCGCGCACGTGCTAAACTGGCGGCCGGTAAAATCATACCCGTTACGAATCCATAAACCAGACAACAGACTGACAGGAAAAAACATGACTATTGCACAACTCAATGCCGAATACAGCATCGCAGGAAAAGTTGAATTTATCGAAGGCAACGGCGGGCTGACCATGATCCGGGTCAACACGCCCAAAGCCGGTGCGCTGATTTCCATACACGCCGGGCAGGTGCTTTCGTACCAGCCGGCGGGCGAAGAAGACCTGCTGTTTTTAAGCAGCAAAGCCTATTATCAGGACGGCAAAGCGATTAAAGGCGGCGCGCCGATCTGCTGGCCGTGGTTTGGTCCCGATCCGGAAGGCAAAGGACGGCCCGGACACGGTTTCGTACGCAACCGCCCGTGGAATGTCATCGGTACGGAAGCCCTGTCAAATGGCGCTGTCAAGGTGATGCTTGGCCTGACGGATACTGCGGAAACCCAGGCTATCTGGCCACAGGCTTTTAATCTCACGCAGGAGATCGTCATTGGCGATTCACTCAACCTTGCCTTGATCACGCGCAATAACGGTTCAGAAACCTTCGGCATCACGCAGGGCTTCCATACCTATTTCAAAGTCGGTGACATCACGCAAACCAGCGTGCTCGGCTTGCAGGATTGCAGCTATATCGACAAAGTAGACAACAGCGCAGAAAAAAAGCAGACCGGCGAAGTCACTATCACATCCGAAGTCGACCGCATCTACCGGAGTATCGGCAACACACTGATCATCGACGACAAAGCGCTGAACCGCTGCATCCAGATTTTGTCGCAAGGCAACAAAACCGCCGTGGTGTGGAATCCCTGGGAAAAAATCTCCAGAGAAATGGCCGACCTCGAAGATGCCGATTATCAGCGCTTTATCTGCGTCGAAACCACCAATGCGGCGGATGATGTGATTGCGATTGCGCCGGGTGGCGAATTCAAGCTGGTGGCGGATTATCGGGTGATGCGGTAATATAAATTCAAGTATGTAGGTTGGGTTAGTATGACGTAACCCAACAAATACGATGTGTTTGATTATCTTTCCGTCAAAGCCAAGGTCAATGGTATTAAAGTTAACGCTATGGTTAATGATTTGCCCCGAAAGGGTATCTGGAGGTAAAGGTATGTGTCTAAATTCAGTTGAGCATCTCCTGACCATTGGGTACTCAACAAGCGTAAGGGGAAAAGTATGTCCGCAGCGGGTAGCGGGGTGTCTTCCATGGGCGCAAGACAATTCGAGCGATTACTTCATCTAATGCACTGCAAATGGCGTTAACCGAACTTGAACTCAAGCGCTGCGAGCGCGACCTGGCTAAATTCCTTGAACAACGCCGGCCTCCTGTACATATTCGGCCAGAGCTTGATTTTGGCTACAGAATGAGTGGTCAGAGCGTTGAGATTCTTGAAATTCGTCCCGACTGGCGCGATCAGTCTGTAATCCACAAACGGGCATTTGCAAAGGCAACCTTCGTCAGAACCGCCAATGTATGGCGTATCTACTGGGTGCGCAGTGACCTGAAATGGCACAGCTATAAGCCAAGAGCGCAAGTACGCTCGCTGGAGGAATTCCTCGCGGTAGTGGACGCAGATGAATACGGCTGCTTTTTCGGCTGAGACGCCTGACCGGTCGTTCGATATAGCCGTTGGCAAACCTCGGTGCGTTGATAGTCCTTGGCAAGCCTCGTTGAGTTGATAGCTCTCGGCAAGCATCGGTCTGCGGTTCAACCTCAACGCTAGATTCCTATGATGCTTCTCGCTTCCGTCAAAGCATGGGCACACCGCATCAAGCGGGATGTCGTGGCGGTCTACTTTGCCGCCCGTGCCCCGGAAACCCCGCTACTGGTTCGTGTGCTGGCTGTCATGATCGCAGCGTACGCGCTCACCCCATCGACCTAATACCCGATTTCATTCCTGTTCTTGGGTATCTCGATGACTTGCTTATTGTTCCTGCAGGGCTCGCCATTGTTATTCTGCTTTTGCCACCTCGAGTGCTTGAATCGTCGCGTGCAAAGGCTGCTGCAGTACTCGAGCGTCCACGTAGCCAGATTGCTGGATTCATCATTGTGTTCATTTGGTTGATTTGCGCAGCAGGGTTGGGTTATTGGCTTTTAGCACGATGATGGAACCTGATTTCTATTAACGTGATTTTACGGTATAGGACCGTAGATTGGGTGAATAACATGCACTCCAACGCCGTTGTTTATGTTGGGGTTCGCAGGCTCACCGCCAACCTACAACAGGCAAATCGGAGTGTTCAGAACGCTGACTGAGGTACTGGCGAATCAACAATCATCAGGCGTAAGACGCATAACATGATCCAAAAAATGGCGGTGGTGAGCATGATGGCCGACAGGAATATGTGAGATGCCTGCCGTAGCGCAAAGTGATCCGTTTGAAGTTCTTGATACAACAGAAGAATAATTTTGCCAGATAAGACGAAAAACGTTCTGCTTCGCCTACGCCTGTTTCAACCGGATGACACTTGTCATGAAAAATAATATCGTGTTTAATCCATGAAATATAGGTTCTTTCCGTGCTTAAACGGTAATGTTTGTACCTTATTTTCTCACGGACTTGATCGAGCAATTTTTTAGCCGGTGGCATTGTCGTACTTTCTTGTATCACTTGTCCTGTTCAATGGGGAATTTAAATTGAAATACAATAGGCTAACTAATAATTACCCTGGTTTATACGACATTACCCACAAGATTATTAGACAAAATGTCGTATATATTACATTGGGCGTCATAGGAGATAGCTCTGTGGTTCTACCTGAGTACCTGTCAGACGTCGCGCGCGAGATGCGGTCCAAGTCCGCATCGATACGCCGCGACTTCGCAACACATCGCCTATCTGCGGGCGAGAACCGAGAAGATCTTGTGGCAAAGTTCCTGACTGACCGCTTGCCTCACAAATTCGGTGTCAGTTCGGGTATGGTCATCTCACATGAGGGAGCATTCTCGAATCAAGCAGACCTTGTCGTCGTTGACGCGCTGAACAACTCACCACTCTACGCGGCCACTCGAAATCAACTCTGGCCCGCCGAGGCAGTCTACGCTCTGGTTGAAGTCAAGACGACGTTAAATCCAGCCGATCTGAAGGATTGCATTGCCAAGGGTAGAAGATTCAAAGCGCTTCCGCGGCGCTATTGCGAGGCTGGGCAAAGTCAACGAATTACCGATTCACTGTTCGTCATTTGGGGGTTCGAATGCCCTTCGCCTTCGACCTTCAAGGAGAATCTGTTCACTGCCCTTTCGGGTGTGCCGCGCCAGGAACAGCCCGATCTCATTGTCGTTCCAGACCGCATCATCGCTCGCGCTGGAACATACTTGGAAATCTCAAAGCTCGGCCAGCCAAACAGTCTATACAGAGCGCAACTCCACGCGCAGCACGGCGCGAGCTTGGACGCGCTTATTCCTGAACCAGCGGAAGTGGAAGATCTAGGAGAGAACTCGTTGTTAGCGTGGTATGTCTGGTTCGATTCATGGCTTCGGCAAGCTGGTAGCCGTCTTACCGATCCAGTTGCTTACTTGCCCCAAGACCAGATATTCGGCAGCGCCGTATGACGTCCAACCCTACGGTCAACCGGACCTACGCGAAAAGCCGCGCAGGCCGGTTACCTTTGCGTTATGCCAGATTTGACTGCCAGCACCGATGCAATATGATAGCGCTATACTTTTCGAGGGCTAGGTAAATGCCAGTTATCAGTCGTTTTTACGGGATTTTGATCGCCATGTATTTTAATGATCATAATCCGCCACATTTCCACGCAAAATATTCTGGCTACGAAGCACTATTTGCATTTGATGGAACCCTACTGGAGGGTGAGTTACCTGAACGGGCAGTTAATCTTGTGCAGGAGTGGATAGAACTTCACAAAACTGAGCTTGAAGATAACTGGGCTCGTGCCAGAGTTGGGGAACCACTCAATTACATTACCCCATTGGAGTGAATTATGTTGCATATAAAATCTGTTAAATACTTGTCTGGTTATAAGCTTTGGGTAGCGTTTGATGACGGAACTTCAGGTGAGGTCGATTTGAATGGGGAGCTAGATGGACCTGTATTTGAACCGCTTAAAGATATTGATATATTCCGGAAAGTTGCGGTTGATCCCGAACTTGAGACAGTTGTCTGGCCTAATGGAGCCGATTTAGCACCGGAGTTCCTAAAAGATCTGCATAACAAGCAAATGCAGCCGATGCAAAAAAACACAAGGTTGATTTGAGCGTTCGGCAATAAAACACCCCGCATCATGCCTGCTTGTGAATTAAAACTATCCGACAAGAAAGCCTTTATCGGAGGCGTCGGCGAAGAACTCGCTAAACGCTACGAAAAGAAAAAATATTATAAGACAGATGATATTGGAAGGGCCGCAACTGCACG
>CAZTCY010000058.1:0-19895 GCA_964612715.1 uncultured Nitrosomonas sp.
GCTGCTAACCACAGGCTAGTCGACCTTAACCTATAAAGTCAAGTCATTTGTCATATAATCACCACTAGCCCCACATGGATTTTCCAATATTAATGGATAATATTTCTCATTTCAATATTCAAATTTACTAAAAATAAACCCATGCTGAAAAATTCAAGGACTGTATTTTATTTTTTCTTTAACTTTTTCTGACACACTATATTATGCTATCAATAATTTTATTTTCTTGTATCAATCAGTTAACAACTCATTCGGCTTGAAATATTTCATTGATATTCCCATTCCCGCCATCCGTTTAACAGCGGGAAATACAGTCCTAAAAAAATTCTGCGTTTCTCGATTTTCCGAAAGGCTTCGGCGTAACTGTTTAATTGATTTCGATAGCGATCTAGTTCCCTGTCCAAAAATAACTCTGCTCCCGAGCCTTCGTGACTGCTTGTTTTATAGTCAATTATCCAACGAATATTATTGGCATCACAAAATGTACGGTCTATTACATAATTAACTGTTTTATGCTTCATTACACGCGTTAATTTAAGCTCATTATGCGCCTCGTTTTTTTCACTCAACAGCCAGCGTCCGCGCTCATCCGCAAGTATATTGGTTAAAGCGGCTGTAACACGATCAATAGCCTGTTCCAGAATTTCGCTATCAGCACTTAGCCCATTACCGAGCAATCCGAGTTTGAAGATTTTCCGCATGGAATGTATACGCATATCGTCCCATCCCTCCAATTTATCTTCGGCCATCTGTTGCAAAGCTCTATGCACAATACTGCCAATATGTCTTGCAATTTCACCGGCCCAGGAAAATTCAATTTCCTCTTGAACCATACCAACATCAGTTGATTTCCACACGACCGCTGGTGGCGCAACAGGCAGTTGCCAGTTCGATACCAATCGTACTATCGACTGATCGAATACTATCTTTTCACGTTCCATTGGATCGTGCTGTTCGATTTTGTGTAAACCTTTGGTCAATGAAGTCAGAAAATCCTTCTCGACCACCGGCCAAAGCCTATTCAGCAGACTTCCTGTCCTTGGCGGACGAATTGCCTTGTCCTCATTTGTTCCGGTTAAATTGACATGTCCAAATAAATGCAGGAATTTTTTAGCGCGCGTTGCCGCGACATACAGTAATCGTTCGGCTTCGAAATTCTCCTTATCCCGTTCGAGCAGCGCCATCCACCGGTTAATTTTGTCATTATCCTTACCCACCTCCTGAATGGGCGCAAGAAATAAATCAGTTCCTCCAAGCACAGTGTTTAATGCCTCGGGATTTATCTCTCCCCTGCCTCGTGGCAGTTCCATCCATTGAAGCAACTGACGTGAGTTACTTCTGGGATAATAGCCCAAGCCAAGTATCAGCACCGTATCAAACTCCAGCCCTTTGGATTTATGGATCGTCATGATCTGCAAACGATCGTCTGCCTGTAAATCAGGTGACGCAAAAAGCTTTGTCAGGCCATTCCTAAAAGCAATCCAGCTGGAGATTTTTCCCGCAGTTTCATATTTTTCAAGATAGTCAAAAAAAATCTGCGCGTCTGTACGCATACTCGCCGCAATGCTTCCCGAATCATTGTCCACGCATCCCGGGCCACCCAATGCCTGCCAGGCTGTTTCAACCGTTAAGCGCAACGGCATTCGAAAGCGATTTTGAATACATTGCGCAAACACTTTTTGAATCCGCCGTAAACGGTTTAAGCCATCTTCCGAAACGCCGGGCCAATAGCGCTCATCATTGATTAAGCACCAGATAGTTAATGATTTATCACGAATCTCACTTTTATCAGAAACAAATCCGGAAGACACCAGAGCCTGCAAATCGGCAAGCTTTAATCCGCACCATGGCGCCCTGAGCACGGCCAGCCACGCGATGCGGTCAGCGAGATTCAAGAAAGCGCGTGTCAGCATTAACAAATCGAGTATTACCGGCCTCTGATTCAGCGCTTCAATATCCACCGCACGAAAACGAATATTTTTTGTTTTTAGAAGCTTAACGATCTCGCTCAAATGGCTGCGGTTACGCACCAAAATTGCAATCGAATCATCCGGATTCTTATTTCTGGCCTGTTGAATAACTGCTATGACCTGTTGCGCCTCTTGCACGCGATTATTCTCAAATATCGGATGCACTGTCACGGCACGATCCGTTTGTTCGGCGTGCACCGCGAATGAAGGCGTGTACGCTACCGCGCCAACTGCGCTATTTTCGAAAGCGGGCATAATCTGCTGAAATGCCTGATTAACCCAGTTTACAATGCCCCGTTGCGAACGGAAATTACTGCTCAGCGTCACAGGTTCCAATTTAATGTTACCGATTCCGAATTGCCGCGCCTGCAAAAACAATCCAACCTCGGCCTCGCGAAAACGGTAAATAGACTGCATAGGATCTCCCACAGCAAACAAACTGCGTCCATCATGCATTTCCCATCCATTGATCAGTTTCTCGATCAATTGAAACTGGCTGATCGATGTATCCTGGAATTCATCGATCAACAGGTGCCTGATCCGGTAATCCAGATGCAATGCCAGATCCGTTGGCATTTCATCATCACCCAAAGCCTGAACGGCACGCTGCGAAACTTCAGTAAAATCGACCTGACGGGCAGCATGAAAAGCCAATTTCAGCTCCGCCGCAGCATGCGGCAGTAAGCGCGTTATTACCCCCAGCATTTCCCACTGTGTATCAGTGTATCCGGGTGGCGGCAACTGGCGAATCGTAATTAAAGCCTGACGTAACGCGTCATTTTCAGCCAATGTTTGAATGAATTCAATGATGCGTGTTTTCCATACACGTGCCGCTTCTTTCTCCGCGAGTGTAATTCCAGGTGGAAATCCCTGCTGCTTATTGATCTGTTTACGCCAATGATCATCATGCGTGAGCAGCATTTCAGCAATACCGCACCATTGCTCAACCGTATCCGGCAGTGTTGTCAGACCGTCACACTGCGTAATCATGGAAGACGATTTCAAAGCAACCAGATTTGCAGCGGCATAACGCGTCAGCGCAATCAGTTCATTTCTCAGCACAGCGGGAAACACTTTGGATATATGCGCAACCGTGCTATACCGCAGAACTTTTAATGAAGCTTCCAGCTCTTCACGCGTTTTACTATGAATATGGCGCAGCCAATGATCCCGTCGCGCCAGCATTTCAACCAGCAGATTAACGATAAGCTCGGTATTGTTGTCCAGATGAACAAATAACTGTTCAAGATCACCGGCAATCGTATCATGCGCATTTAACCATTCGATGGTTGCGTGCGCAGCACGCATATAAAGCTCCGACGCATCTTCAGTTATTTCGGGTTGGGCGCCGAATTGTGACAATATCGGCATCTGCTGGGTCAGCGAGGCACACAAAGAGTCGATTGTTTGAATACGCAATCGCGCCGGGTTCTCTAGAATCCGCCACCCATGCAATTGATCATGGTACAAGGCATTACTTGCAAGCTCATGTGTCAACTGCTCAAATGTATTCCGGTTATTTAACACCGAAGACGCCGCACCCACCGTTTGCAATGCTTTCAAGATACGCTCGCGCATTTCTGCAGCCGCTTTGCGGGTAAAGGTAATCGCAACGATTTCCTCAGGATTATCAACACAAGCCAGCAAACGGAGATAACGCTGGATCAGCAGACCTGTTTTACCCGATCCGGCCGGTGCCTGAACAATGAATGATTGTGCTGGATCGAGCGCCCGCAGACGTTCATCGACATCAGGAATGCTGTTAAAATCACTCATCTGCGGTATCCTGATCTTCCGTCATGACAAGACGCTCACCGATGCGGCAAAAGGGTTGAAAATCACAGTGACGGCAGGTTTCCGGATAATTTTTCGGCATTACCCGCGCATCACCCGCCATAAAACCATGCGCAAGCTGCAAAAAAACGACATTCCACTGATCACACAATGCCGCCCAGGTTGCAAACGCTTTACCTGCGCTTGTTTTATTGAACGTACTGACACCCGGCAACGCACCGTCCCCGTTAATCAGTGCCGAGAAACCCATATCGGCCGATTTTATCGACGCAAACGCAACACCCCCCGCATCCGGCAACAGCGGATTAGCCATAACAAGATATAAAGGCAGCTGCGGTTCATCAGGCCGTTCCCCCAGCATTGCCTCAACGTTATATTGTCTGGTTTTATAATCGATAATGAGCAGCATGCCGTCAGTAAGCCGATCGACTCGATCCATACGGCCGCGTAATTTCAATTCACCGACTTGAATGACAAGATCCTGCTCTATTGCCTCAATCGTGAAATCTTCCCGACCGCGTTCCACCTCGAGCCATTCACGCACCAGGCGAACCAATCGTCTGCGTTCAACTGACAAGAAACGATCAGACAGCGCAAAGGGTCTTTTTTGCTTTATGCTGTGAACGGCATCACCACTTGCAACAGCCAGAATGTGATCCAGATCGCCCTGATTGATATGATCCAATGCCTGTTTTGATTTAAGCCTGCGCCATATCGAAGCCAGCACCTGATGCACCAGTATTCCGCGCTCTATCGCATTGAACCCGGCATACGGTTCATTTATCGAATCGATAGCCATGCGGTGCCGCGCCCAGGCCCGGAACGGACAGGCCGCATAATCCTTGATGACTGCAACACCCCCGCCAGCCTCATGTTCGACCCCATGCAATCCATGGTCATCGACGACACGCTCAAGACACGTGCTCTGAATGATTAAATCGCGATGACTCTGGCAGCTCGGCAAATCAATACGGCTTTCCGGTATCGCGCGGATCAGCGGACTCGGTGAAATTTCCAGCGCATCTGCGCCATCATTGAACTTCGGATGGCTTAAAACCACTTCGTTCGCGCTGTTTATCCAGTGATCTGTGAGTCGCTGTGAAAATGCAAATGCCTCCGCGGCTGATCCCATCGGCATGCGGGATTTTTTTTGCAGCGCATAAGGTAAAAACGGATTGGCGCGCGGACGCAAGGGCCATTGTTCATCGGATAATCCCATCACCCAAAGATGATCAAACGCTAAGCCTGTTGCTTCGAGAACACCGAGTATCTGGATCGGCACTGGCGGGGTCTGCGGCTGGAACAAAGTATTTGACGCGATATGATTCAACCGCCTGACCGCGCCTGCAAAACCGGTTTGCGGTATGACACGATCCAGGGTTGCAAGATCAGCCAGGGTTTCATGAAATTTCCGAAGTGTCTGGTACTCTCTGGAATCCAGCGTGCGTTCACCTGGAAATCCGATAATCTGGAGCATTTGCAGAATCAATTTGGCATAATCAGCATGCCGTGCCTTTTGCGGCACCTCGTGCTGGCAAAAAGCGCGCAGCATTGAAAAATTTTTCATCAGTACCGGGCACGCTGTTCCGGAATGACCGACATGGTGCTTACCATCACCTGTCATTTGCAATAACGCAACGAACTGCTCAAGTGTCAGACTGGGCGCCGCGTGCCGCCGTACCTGCGTATCCAGCAAAGCGCGCGCATTGATTTCTGTCTCACCGCCACCTATAAATGGCGAGCGCAGCATATCGCTGATACGGTCATAAGTGACAGCTTGTGAAACCAGCATCAAAACCGTCAGCGCAGTATCAACCAAAGGATAATCCAGCAGCGGCAAACCCAGCGAAATATTAAAAGGCAGATGGAATGAATATTGCTGATACGGCTGCGGCAAAGCTGCACATACATCGGGCTGCATCACTTCACTGAAAATGCGTTGCAGCGCACTACGCCAATGTGTCAATGCCGGAACAACAATGCCGATCGAAACAGACGGATTTGCCTCCAGCCTGGAACGCGCCCAGACGGCTGCATGATAGATTTCATCCTGCCCATCGGTATAGCAAACACGCTTCACGTTATACGCATATCCGCCATCCGAAGATTCACGGTCAACCACGGTCGACGGGATCAGCCACACGCTGCTGCCAGATGCTTTCAGACTATTCAGTACCGCAATCTGTTGCGGCGTAAAATGATCGAAACCATAGCAACACAGTGCGTCCGGCCCCCGAACAACATCTTGCGCACATAGGGTTCTGATCAGCTCACCAAGACGGGCAGGATCGATCAGGTTATTTTCATCGATCTGTTTTTGATAAGCTTCAGCCCAATCACGAAAGGTGATCGAATCCTCATCCAATGGATAACGCATGAAATCATCCGACAGTCGCCAGGTATGCAGTAATTCCCAAGCTTCAAAAACCAGGCGGGCTGTGTGCGTGATATTGAGTAGTACACTTCCCGTTTTGTCGGATTGGATGACCCGCTCCCACAGCATATGCGCCTGAACAGCGGTCAAAAGCAAAGGAAGTTCAGAATTCGCACCGGAATACAGCACATTGGTGTAGATACGCTCGAGAAAAGCAGCGAACGGCAGTATATCCGGAGCTTGCCAGACAGTGTGCTGCCGACTCTGTTGATAGTGATTAAAGCGATCTGTGAGCGCCTGAGCTGACCTTCGGTTAGCTGTAATAACAGTTGTAACTGCTGTTCCGGCACTCAGGCGTTTAAAAAGTTTTTCCCGTGAAAGGAATTGAAACTGTAATGTATCGGCATGCAACATGGGGTTAAAAACGCATGTTCCATGCCGATACTGCCATTGCCTGATCTTCAGCGCTGCAGATGTTCCCGCTTATCAGCCACACCCGCCCATTCATCGGCATCAGGCAATGACTCTTTCTTTTCAATGATCGGCTGCCATTGCTTGGATAATTCTGCATTTAAAGCGATAAAATCGATCTGCGAATCAGGCACATCATCTTCCGCATAAATAGCCTCAACAGGGCATTCCGCAACACACAATGTGCAATCGATACATTCATCCGGATCGATGACCAGAAAATTCGGGCCTTCACGAAAACAATCAACCGGACAAACGTCAACGCAGTCCGTATATTTACATTTAATACAATTCTCAGTAACTACATAAGCCATGAAACTATTTCCTTGCTTGACACATATAGAATCCGCCATTTTAGCAGAGTTTTATGACTCACCGCCATCACCTGTAACGATGATTATTTACCGGAGCACAAAACAAAACTGTTTTTCATGATGCGTACACAAATCAACCGCGTTTAGGTGCGGCTAAGCGTACGTAGTAGGTCAAATGTCACCAGCAACACATATTGTTATGCATCAGACTTGCGCTGCACCACGAGCCTCGCAAGCTCATATTCCGAAAACTCATCAACCCAAGCCTGTTCCTTGTCGTGAATCAATTTTATTCGGTCATATCCATCTATTGACCGGAATTGCTCCGATCCCACTACGGCTTCCGCGTCTCGTGTAGCAAGACGCGAGATCAGCTCTTCCCAAAACGACTCATGGTCATATGCTTCAACTTTTTCCTGCATGGCATCTTCAAACTTTCGCGTTTCATAGAATTCCCCATTGATATTTTCAATAAGATCTTCGCAACCCATTTCCTTGAAGTAAGAATAGATCTTTTGGCATAAAGCGCGATGGGCTCCTGTTTCCGGCTTTTCTTCCGCATCGTGTGCATGCAGCATCCAGTCACCCAGGTGAAGCAATTCGACGAGAATTCGATATTCTTTCTTCGTGAAGTTGATTTTCATAGTTTGCCGCCATTGATGTGTTAATTGGTTCAATTAGGGGATTCATTATTTTAGATAACTTTTTAATTGCATCGGAAGCCTCAAAACAAGCTGCACCAGGAATTGAGTGAACGATTCATCTAAGCTAAGCCATGCTCAATTCGACAACAATCACCTTTTTGCCGAAGGAAACAACGCAACTCCGGATGACGTCCATTTATCCAGGCTACCCGCCGGAATTTCAATCGGCAGTCAATCGCATCAACGCCTCCCGGTATTTTTCTACCGTTTGACGGATGACATTTTCAGGCAATACGGGCGCGGGCGGTTTTTTGTTCCAGTTCTGTGTTTCCAGCCAGTCACGCACAAACTGTTTATCGTAGCTTGGCGGGCTGATGCCGGTGCGGTACTGGTCAACCGGCCAGAAGCGCGATGAATCAGGCGTCAGCACTTCGTCGATCAGATACAGTTCTCCGGCGGCATCGAGCCCGAATTCGAATTTGGTATCGGCGATGATGATACCGCGCTGCGCGGCATAGTCAGCCGCTTCAGTATAGAGTTGCACGGCTTTTTCCCTGACTTTAGCGGTCAGTGAATTGCCGATCTGTTGCTCGACTGCCTCCAGCGCGATATTTTCGTCATGCAAACCGACCTGTGCTTTGGTCGATGGAGTAAAAATCGCGCCGCCGGGTATTTTTTCCGCCTGTTGCAATCCTGCGGGCAATCGGATGCCGCAGATTGCGCCGGTTGCCTGGTAATCTTTCCAGCCCGAGCCGACGATATAACCGCGTACAATCGCTTCAATAGGCAGCGGTTTGAGTTTGCGGATGACAAACGCGCGGTCCGTCACCTGGTCACGCTCATGCGCCGCTACAACAGACTCGGGCGCGACGCCGGTCAAATGATTGGGCATGATATGCGCCAGTTTCGCAAACCAGAATGCGGACAGCGTGGTCAGCAATTTACCTTTTCCCGGAATTGGATCCGACAGTACCACATCGAACGCGGACAGACGATCAGTCTGAATAATCAACAACTTATCATCATCCACAGTATAGATATCGCGCACCTTGCCGCGATGTACGAAAGGCAGACTCCGGATATGGGTTTCAAATAAAGCCGCTTCCAATTGAATATCCTTTTTTATCGGGTTGTTAATGACTTGCGGATGTACAGCGCTCTTGCCAGTGCTTTTTCAACGGTTTCATCCATTACCGTGAAATGGCCCATTTTGCGTCCGACCCGCGCTTCCCTTTTACCGTACAAATGTAATTTGGCCGAGGGCTGACCCAATATCCATGTCCAGTCCGGCGCTTTTTCACGCCAGACGTCGCCCAGCAGATTGACCATGACACAAGGCTGATGCAAAGCAACATTTCCCAATGGCAGATTGCACAATGTGCGCACCTGCTGCTCAAACTGCGAGGTTACACAGGCATCGATCGAAAAGTGCCCGCTGTTATGCGGGCGCGGTGCGATCTCATTGATCAGTAACTGCTCATCCTGCACGACGAAAAACTCGACACAAAGCACACCCTGATAATTTAACGTATCAGCCAATCTTCTCGCTATAGCGTCGGCGCGCCGGGCAAGCGCCGTGTTTATTCGCGCCGGAACAATGCTGATATCGAGGATACCATTGACATGCTGATTTTCGATTGCCGGAAAACTTTCCATACCGCCATTCGTATCCCGCGCGAGCACGACCGATAGCTCACAGGTTAGCGGCAGTTTTTTCTCCAGCACGCAAGGCACCGCCTTCAGGTCTTCGAATGCCGCGCTCAGCTCGGCTGGATGACCGACCTGCCGCTGGCCTTTTCCATCGTAGCCAAACTGGCTGACTTTCAGAATTCCCGGAAACAGATCCTGCACATGAGCGGTTTTGGCGATTTGATCAATCACCGCAAACGGTGCGACAGAAAAACCATTGTGCTGCAGAAACTGTTTTTCAGCGATCCTGTTCTGCGCGATGGCAACGCTGTGCGCATCCGGGCTGACCGGACAAACTTCTGCGAGTAGCGTGAGCGTTTCAGCGGGTATATTTTCAAACTCGGTGGTAATCGCAACACAGTGTGCCCGCATTTGCCTTAACGCGGCCGGATCGGTGTAATCCGCATGGATAAACTGATCCGCTATCCGTCCTGCAGGGCTGTCCAGATCCGGATCGAGCACAGTCACCTGATAACCCATCTGATGCGCAGCAATGGTGAACATACGGCCAAGCTGCCCGCCGCCCAGTACCCCGAGCATCGCGCCGGGCTGAATGATTTTTATCGGATTCCCGCGCACTTGAAATAGGGATAATCTAATCAGGTAACCGCATCGCGGCAACAGTTTCGGTCTGTTTTTCACGAAACACTTCGAGCCGTTGCCTGAACTGTTTGTCCTCATTGCCAAGCATAGCAATTGCAAAGAGCGCGGCGTTACCCGCTCCCGCTTCGCCAATCGCGAAAGTCGCTACCGGCACGCCTTTGGGCATTTGCACAATCGACAACAGGGAATCCAGTCCTTTCAAATAACGCGAATTAACCGGAACACCCAGCACCGGCACGGTTGTTTTTGCCGCGATCATGCCGGGCAGATGCGCCGCACCGCCTGCACCGGCAATAATGCATTTTATGCCGCGCGCCGCAGCATTTTCCGCGAATTCAAACATAACATCCGGCGTGCGGTGCGCCGAGACGACACGCGCTTCGCAGGGTACTTCAAATTCTTTTAATGTGGAAACCGCATGCTGCATAACGTCCCAGTCACTGTTGCTGCCCATGACGACGCTTACCAGAGGATTTTTCATGAAATAGCGATACAGAAATTGTTAAAAAATCAGTCATTGAAAACCGGACGGCATCGTGCAAAAACGGTGCCAGCAGTATGTTTGAATTTCTGTCTGGAACGCTGTTGCGATGCCTTACCGCAACTTGCTTGTTTATATTATCTGGTTCAAGGGATATAATTTTAAACCATATCCGTAAATAAAAGCGTATCACGATGAATTTTCAACGCGGCAGACCGAAAGAAGAACCCGAAATCAACCTGGTACCGATGATTGATGTTCTGCTGGTCATCCTGATTTTTCTGGTCGTCTCGACAACCTACTCCAAATTTGCCGAACTTGAAATTACGCTGCCCGAGGCCGCTGCACAGGAAGTCGATAAAAATGTGGAAAAACCGCAGGCGATCAACATAACCATCAACGCAATGGGTGAATACACGATCAATCAGATACCGGTTAAATCAACCAGCATGGAATATTTGCGCGACTCACTACGCACTGCGGCACAAGATCAGCAGGATCCGCTGATTATCATCAACGCGGATGCACAAGCCACGCATCAATCTGTCATTACAGTGATGGAGGCTGCGCGCCTTGCAGGGTACAATAAGATAACGTTTACCACGGAAATCAAACCCGGAAGTTAACGTTGAAACGATGATAAGAATAAAAAACCTATCTACAAATCATGAAAACCTTCGTCAATCGATTATGCAACTATTTTAAAAAGGAGACACATATGTCACTCAATCTCGATAATTTTTCCAGTACTGCGTTGTCAGGGTCACAGTTTGTGCTTGCCCCGCTCCCCTACGCGGACAATGCCCTGGAACCGGTGATCTCTGCAAATACACTGAGCTTCCACTATGGCAAGCATCATAAAACCTATGTTGACAATCTTAACAACCTTGTTGCCGGCACCGATCTGGCAGGACAATCGCTTGAGCAGATTATCCGGGCAGTTGCCGGAAAAGCTGACAAAGCGGGCATTTTCAATAATGCCGCGCAAGTCTGGAATCACATGTTCTACTGGCACAGCCTCCGTTCGAACGGCGGCGGTGAACCTCCGGCGGATTTAAAACAAAAAATCGAACAATCCTTCGGTAGTCTCGAAGCCTGCAAAAAAGAATTTGCCAATGCCGCGATGACGCAATTCGGCAGTGGCTGGGCATGGCTAGTGCAGGATGGCGACAAAATCACTGTCGCCAAAACCGGCAACGCCGAATCACCCATTACGCAGAATGTACGCCCATTGCTGACGATTGACGTCTGGGAACACGCCTATTATCTGGATTACCAGAACCGCCGCGCGGATTATGTGAATACCATTCTCGACAAGTTGATCAACTGGGAATTTGCGCAGGCAAATCTTCGATAAACCCTAAAACAGGTCTTTATGGCTGAAATTACCATCGCCCTGTCAAAAGGGCGAATTTTCGATGATACCGCGCCATTACTCGAGGCCGCCGGTATTGTTGCCAAAGACAATCCGGCGTCTTCGCGCAAACTCATTCTGGACACGAACCGCACCAATGTGCGGCTGGTAATTGTGCGGGCATCCGACGTGCCCACCTATGTGCAATATGGCGCGGCTGATCTGGGCATCGCGGGCAAAGATGTTTTACTGGAACACGGCGGCAACGGCCTTTATCAACCACTGGACCTGAACATTGCGCGTTGCCGCATGATGGTCGCCGTTCCCGAAGGATTTGATTACGATTCTGCGGTACGTCAGGGCGCGCGATTGCGAATTGCGACAAAGTATCTGCAGACCACACGCGCGCACTTCGCAGATAAGGGCGTGCATGTCGATCTGATTAAACTGTATGGCTCCATGGAGCTTGCGCCGCTGGTCGGGCTTGCCGATGCCATTGTCGATCTGGTTTCAACCGGCAGTACACTGAAAGCCAATCATCTGCGCGCGGTGGAAGAAATCATGCCGATTTCTTCCCGATTGATTGTCAATCAGGCGGCTTTAAAATTGAAACGCAAGACCATCCAGCCCATTCTGGATGCATTTGCGCAAGCCGTCAAAAAATAACGGCTGATTTTTTGCTCCATTTCTCCCCGGATTTCACGCACATGGTTCACATAAAAAGACTTGATGCCAGCGATCAAAACTTCGATCAATCCCTGCAGCAATTACTGGCATTTGAAAATGCCATGGATGCATCGGTTGATGCTACGGTGGCGCAGATTCTCGCTGAAATTAAAACGCGCGGCGACGCGGCGCTTGTAGAATACACCAACCGGTTTGATCATATGAATGCCCGTTCCGTGAAGGAACTTGAATTAACGCAGGCAAACCTGCAACAGTCACTCAGCGCCTTGCCGGCCGGGCAACGTCAGGCACTGGAACAGGCTGCCGGGCGCATAAAAAGCTATCATGAAAAACAGGTCAGCACATCATGGCAATACCGGGAATCCGACAACACCCTACTCGGCCAGAAGATCACACCACTGGATCGTGTCGGACTTTATGTGCCGGGCGGCAAAGCGTCCTATCCTTCTTCGGTGCTGATGAACGCTATTCCGGCCAAAGTTGCCGGCGTCGGAGAACTCATCATGGTCGTCCCGACGCCGCACGGCGAGAAAAATGACCTGGTGTTAGCGGCAGCGGCGATCAGTCAGGTTGACCGCGTGTTTACCATCGGTGGCGCGCAGGCCGTGGGTGCATTAGCCTACGGAACCGAAACGATTCCACAGGTCGATAAAATCGTCGGACCGGGCAATGCTTACGTTGCCGCAGCCAAACGACGCGTTTTTGGCATTGTCGGCATTGATATGGTTGCCGGGCCTTCAGAAATACTGGTGATCTGCGACGGCAAAACTCATCCGGACTGGATTGCGATGGATCTTTTTTCACAGGCCGAACATGACGAACTGGCACAATCCATTTTATTATCACCGGACGCCGATTTCTTAAATGCCGTTGCGCACAGTATTAATAAACAGATTGAAGACATGCCCCGCAAAGATGTCATTCGCGCTTCACTGGAAAACCGTGGCGCTTTGATTCAGGTACGCGATCTGGATGAAGCCTGCATGATTGCGAACAGAATTTCCCCGGAACACCTGGAGCTTTCGGTTGACAACCCGGAATTCTGGGCGAACAAAATCAGGCACGCTGGTGCTATCTTCATGGGCAGGCATACCTGTGAAGCACTGGGCGATTATTGTGCAGGCCCTAATCATGTACTGCCGACATCACGAACCGCACGCTTTTCTTCTCCGCTTGGAGTTTATGATTTTCAGAAGCGCAGCAGCCTGATACAGGTATCGGAACAGGGTGCTGCCACACTGGGGGCGATTGCTTCGATTCTGGCGCATGGCGAAGGACTATCCGCGCACGCCAAGTCGGCGGAATATCGGTTTAAAGCGTAGCGTATTTTTAACGCCCGTCGAGTCCGATGCACTATGTTGCACATCACGTCCCGCGAACATCCGGCTATCAAACAGCTTGTCAGACTGCAAAAATCCGCCCGTTTCCGTAAACAATCAAGACTCGCCGTACTCGATGGTATTCATCTGATTCAATCTTATCTTTCTGCCGGCAATATTCCACACTCGCTGATCATCAGCGAAGCCGGCCAGAAAAATCATGCCATAGCTGCGTTACAAGAACACTGTGAGGAGTACCGTAGTATGCAGAATAAAACACAGATCATTCGGGTGAGCGACCTTATATTTCAAAAAATTTCCCCCGTACTCTCGCCTACCGGCATACTCGCATGCATTGCCATACCGGAAACTACTTGCCTGAACAGATCTATCCAGCATAAGTTCTGCATTTTACTCGAAACCATTCAGGATCCCGGCAATCTCGGCACTATGCTGCGTTCCGCTGCCGGCGCGGGTGTCAATCATATTTTTGTTTCTCCGGATTGCACCGATATCTGGTCGCCGAAAACGCTGCGTGCCGCGATGGGCGCACACTTTGTTCTGAACATTCACATCGATTGCAATCTCACTGAAATTGCCAGCCAGTTCCAGGGTCAGGTACTCGGAACATCACCAGCCGCAGCAAAACATCTTTATCAGTTTGATTTTACTGTACCGACCGCATTCGTTTTCGGCAATGAGGGTAGCGGGCTGTCGAAAGCAATGCAACAGGCCGTTACAGATATGGTTGCAATACCGATGCCTGGCAAAATTGAATCTTTGAATGCGGCAGCCGCAGCCTCGATCTGCCTGTATGAGAAGGTACGGCAGGACATACTGGTATCAGGCATTGAATAAACGGTCAAAAACCGGATTGGAACTAAAAAATAGAGCAGTGTATGATTGTCAGTTTTTGATCAAACAACTTTGCTTTGGAGGAAAAATGAGATTTTCTACTTTATCCGTGATGTTATTGACCAGCTGTCTGCTGATTTATCCATTCAATGCTTCAGCGCAGCAGCACGAAGCATTACGCATGGCTGCAAACGATGCGTTGCCTCATGATGAAGGCATTGTCACGGAAGTCCTGGACACCACCGGCTACACCTACATCGAATTGGAAAACGGCGGCAGACGTTTCTGGATTGCGGCGCCGACAACACAAGTCAAACCCGGTGATCACATTCGTTTCGTGCAAAGTATGTCGATGGAAAATTTCACCAGCAAAACATTGAATCGGACATTCCGGCGCGTTATTTTTGTGTCATCCACCATGGTTAAGAAATAAGCTTACTCAATCTCTTCTGCGCCAATAAACAGTCTATTTTTCAGTCGCTTGATTTCATCCCTGCGTTGTGCCGCCTGTTCGAATTCCAGATTTTTGGCCGCGTTCAGCATTTGTTTCTCCAGGCGCTGAATTTCCCTGCTGATCTGGCGTTCATTCATGGCCTCATAATTTACCTGTGTTTCGGAAATCTTAAGTTTTCTTTGCGCGGAATCCCGACTGTATACGCCGTCAATCAGGTCCTTAATCCGTTTATGCACCGTTCGCGGTACAATTTGATTCTCCTGATTAAAGATCAGTTGCTTCTCGCGGCGGCGATTGGTCTCGTCAATAGCGACACGTATAGAACGGGTGATCCGATCGGCATATAAAATAGCTGTTCCGTTGATATGACGAGCTGCCCGGCCTATGGTCTGGATCAATGAACGTTCAGACCGCAGAAAACCTTCCTTGTCCGCATCCAGTATAGCGACCAGGGAAACCTCCGGGATGTCGAGTCCTTCACGCAACAGGTTGATGCCAATCAGAACATCAAACTGCCCAAGCCGCAGGTCACGGATAATTTCAACACGTTCAACCGTATCGATATCTGAATGTAAGTAACGCACGCGTATTTGATGATCCGCAAAATAATCGGTCAGATCTTCCGCCATGCGTTTGGTTAACGTGGTTACCAGCACACGCTCATTTTGCGCGGTGCGCAGATTCACTTCCGACATCAGGTCATCCACCTGTGTCGCAACCGGACGAATCTCAATCATCGGATCGACGAGTCCGGTCGGACGCACCACTTGTTCAACAATTTTTCCGCTATGTTTCTGTTCATAGTCGGCGGGCGTGGCTGAAATGAAAATAGTTTGCGGCATCATCCCTTCAAACTCTTCGAATTTCAAAGGACGATTATCCAGCGCTGAAGGCAGGCGGAATCCGTATTGCACCAGATTTTCCTTGCGTGCACGATCACCGCGGTACATGCCACCGATCTGCGGCACGGTGACATGGCTTTCGTCGATAAACATCAATGCATTTTTGGGCAGATAATCAATCAGGGTGGGTGGCGGTTCGCCTGGGTTTTTGCCGGAAAGATGACGGGAATAATTCTCAATACCTTTGCAGAAACCGAGTTCATTCAACATTTCGAGATCAAACCGGGTGCGCTGTTCCAGACGCTGCGCTTCTACCAGATGATGATTGCTATAAAAATACTCCAGCCGGTCACGCAGTTCCGCTTTAATCGATTCGACTGCACGCAGTGTTGTGCTCCTCGGTGTCACATAATGACTCGATGGATACACGGTATAACGCGATAGTTTCTGCAATACGCGGCCGGTCAATGGATCAAATAGTGATAAATCGTCCACTTCATCATCGAATAACGATATGCGGATTGCGGCTTCAGAACTTTCCGCAGGAAAAACATCAAGCACGTCGCCCCTGACACGAAACATTCCGCGCGTGAATTCCACTTCATTGCGCTCGTACTGCATTTCAGTCAACCGTTTGATGATGTCACGCTGGGTGTATTTTTCATGCATCCGCAAATGAAGAATCATGCCATGATAATCTACCGGATCTCCGATACCGTAAATGCAGGAAACGGTTGCCACAATAATCGTATCTTCACGCTCAAGTAATGACTTGGTTGCCGATAAGCGCATTTGTTCGATATGCGCATTAATGCTGGAGTCTTTTTCGATATAGAGATCGCGCGATGGCACATACGCCTCGGGCTGATAATAATCATAATAGGACACAAAATACTCGATCGCATTTTTCGGGAAAAATTCGCGCATTTCAGCATACAGTTGCGCAGCAAGTGTTTTGTTCGGCGCAATCAGAATTGCAGGTCGTCCCAGACGTGCAATCACATTGGCAACGGTAAAGGTTTTGCCGGATCCCGTGACACCCAGCAATGTTTGATAGGCCAAGCCATCGTTAATACCTTCAATCAGTTGCTGAATTGCTTCGGGTTGATCTCCTGCGGGTTTAAATGCCTGGTGTAATTTATACAAACTATTGGGGAAGGTCTCAATCACAGGTATAATTCCGGCTTCGTTATTATCATTTATACATCCGCTTTAATTTTAACATGCTGCCCTACCTAATTTTAGAATGAGGATATGCTGTGAATCTATCTAATCGCGTACAAGCCATCAAACCTTCGCCGACTCTTGCCGTAACAGCACGCGCAGCCCGTTTGAGGGCCGAGGGAAAGGATATTATTGGTTTAGGTGCCGGAGAGCCTGATTTCGATACGCCACAGCATATCAAAAACGCAGCGATTGACGCAATCAATAAAGGTTTTACCAAATACACCGCGGTCGGGGGTACGCCGGGCTTGAAAAAAGCCATTGCCGACAAATTCAAGCGCGAAAATAATCTTGAATACGATGTGCGGCAAATACTGGTCTCGTGTGGCGGCAAGCAAAGCTTTTTTAATCTGGCGCTTGCGACGTTAAATCCTGGCGATGAAGTAATTATTCCGGCACCTTATTGGGTTTCTTATCCCGATATCGTAATAATTGCCGAAGGAAAACCGGTATTTCTTGAGGCCGGTATCGAACAGGGCTTCAAAATTAATGCACAGCAACTTGAAGAAGCTATTACCCCAAAAACCAGAATGTTTGTCATCAACAGTCCCAGCAATCCTTCCGGTGCAGTTTACACGCTTGATGAACTCAAAGCGCTGGGTGAGGTGCTAAAAAGACATCCCCAGATTCTCATCGCAACAGACGATATGTATGAACATATCCTGTTGTCCGATAATCCATTCGTCAATATTCTAAACGCCTGTCCTGATCTGTATCCACGTACCGTTGTATTAAATGGCGTATCAAAGGCATATTCAATGACCGGATGGCGCATTGGCTATTGCGGCGGCCCTGCCGAAGTGATCACCGCAATGGAAAACATTCAGTCCCAAAGCACCTCAAATCCCAGCTCGATTTCCCAGGTTGCTGCCGAAGCAGCATTAAATGGCGACCAATCCTGTATCGAACCTATGGTTGCTGCATTTATTGAACGCAATCAATTTGTCACTGACGCATTGAACCGTTGTAACGGCATTCGCTGCCTGTTATCCGACGGCGCATTCTACGCATTCGCCGATGCACGTGAAGCGATCAGCAATCTGCATGCGAAAGGCATTATTCCGCATAAAAATGATCTGTCACTCAGTGAATACCTGCTGGAACAAGCTGGCGTTGCCATTGTCCCAGGTTCGGCTTTCGGCAGCGCAGGTTATATGCGTTTATCCTTTGCCACCGCTTTAACCAATCTGGAAAAAGCAATGGACCGCATACATCGAGCCTTGAATCTATAGACTTATCTATAAGCTACTAACACTATCGCTTCTCAATAAGGTCAGCGCTTTATCGGCAACCTCATGACAAGCCGCCTTCTTCGTTTTACCGGCTCTTGATGGAATATTGCATAACCCGCAAATATGATTTGAATGTATATCCAATGAATGAACCAGAAATTTACCGCCGCATTTTTTGCAAGGTGCTACGCACAGTACCTCGCTTTCCACAAATCGAATCAATGTCCATGCACGCGTGAGACTGAGAACCTGTTCAAGATTATTTGCACCGATATGCTCTAAATATAATTTATAACTTTTGATTAAAGCATCCACACCTTTAATATCTGAATAAGTCGTAATGAAATTGTAAATATTGATGAACAATGAGGAATGAACATTAGGCTGCCAACTCATAAACCAGTCTTCGGAATAAGGGAGCATGCCCTTAGGAGGAGATACACCTCTGATTTCTTTGTACAATTTCACAAGCCTTTCGCGGCTTAAATTTGAGTTTACTTCCAATACCTGCAGGCGGGCACCAAGCCGGATCAATTCAGATGCCAACTGAATCTGAATGGCTTCTGTCAGAATACTTTTATTCCGCATATATTATTATTTCCTTTAAGCCCCGTCCGTCACAACAGTCACAACAATAAAAATACTTTTTACTCTTTTCAGGTAATTACTTCAGCAGGATGGCCCGCCATTAATATTGCGGCATGCGATTGAGAAACGGCATTGCTGTCGCCGCGGCTATCATTTGAGAGCAACTCAGCTATCAAAGCATCATTAAATCTAAACCGGCACAACAAGCTATTCGAAGAAGCCATTTTCAGAAGCTGACTGGTTGTCAGTTTTTCTATGATATCAGATACATCCTGATTAATACCTAATCGATACATGGCAGATACTTTATCCTCACGTATCATTTGTTGTGCAAGCAACAGATAAGCCAAATTAATTTCTCTGATTTCATCTAACAGCTGCTTTGTTTCCATTTTTGATACTCCTTTAATACCATATAGCCACACCCAGTACAATACAACAAATTCTTTCTTACTCTCTCATCCTATCTTTCACACGATATAGTGGAAAGCCAATTTGGCGCATCCCAGAATAGTATCTCATCCAATATTGAGTAAGATTTTACCTACATTTGGTATCAAAATTTTACAGTTTTAACATTATAGAACTAAATTGCGACAAATTATAGGTAAAACAGCTTACTTATTATTTTTTATTCAACCATTTGCGATTTACTAAAAATTCAGAATACGGTTTAACATATACCCTAAGATGTATATGGCTTTTACAATTAATTTTTTCAATGCTCAAATACATACTATGTAGTCGCTTCTGAAAACGCTTCTACTGAAAATTTTCATTGGGATAAATGATTAACAAAGGATTCACTGGTGTATTGGCTGCCCCTGGTCTGACCAGTCTATTATTGAAAGGATATGGAGCAAACTTGATCGTATTACCCAGCAAACCGGCATAATAGGTAATAAAGCAATGTGCCTGAGAACCTGTTCAATATCTCACTGAAGAGCGCATTGCGGCGTTAAAATCGAACTCAAAATGCTCACATACTTCAAGTATGCTC
>CAZTCY010000059.1:0-19855 GCA_964612715.1 uncultured Nitrosomonas sp.
TGGCTAGCCTCTGCACCGGTGGGCCTTAACGCCGGGTCTGGCAACAGACGGCAGAGTCATTAACAAGGATCGCGCACTGCAGGGTTACTTTGCAGGACGTTAAACAAAAGGTAACTCGCCTTTCAACAGCCCGCCAGTTGGCGATTGCAAGGTTAAATCAAATAACATGGCTAAGTATGTAGAACTGCCTGTAGAGGACTTGCGGACGCGGGTTCGATTCCCGCCGTCTCCACCATTAATACCCCCAGTAATATCCAACGCCGTCCTAGAGACGGCGTTTTCATTTGCATTATCCTGTAATTACAGTCCATGCAGATTCAAAAAAATCTTATTACATCCAGCCTAAAAGGGGGTATGATTGGGGGTATCTAATGAAATCGAACCGGAGAAAATATCATGGCTGGGGGTATTTATAATCGCTTGTCAGATAAGGCTTGCAAGGCATTCGCCGCTCAAAAAGCGCATGGAAAGAAGCTTTCAGACGGTGGGGGCTTGTATCTCCTTATCACGCCTAGCGGTTCAGCCAGTTGGCGAATCAAATACCGGGTAGAAGGAAAGGAAAAAACCTATTCCATCGGCAATTATCCCGATGTATCCCTGGCAGCGGCGCGGGTCGAGTTAGGCGAGGTCAAAGCCTTGCTCCGGGAACACAAAGACCCGGTTACGGAACGCCGGATAAATCGGGCGACCAGTGCCGCTTGCGCAGACGACACCTTCCACGCTGTCGCTCTGGACTGGCTGACCATGAAGCAAAAGGAATGGAGTGCAGGTCACTACACCAAGTCGGCCAGGGCATTCGAGCGCGACATTTATCCAGCGCTTGGCAACCTGCCGATTTCCAGCATTACCCCGGCCATCGTGGCGAAAGCCGTTGAAAACATCCACAAGCGTGATGTGCTCGAAACTGCCACCCGCATCCTCCAGCATCTGAACGGCGTTTTTCGCTACGCGCAAGCCAAAGGACTCTGCCGCGACAACCCTGCCCTGCCTGCTCGTGAAATACTGCCTCGCAAAAAAGATAGCGGAAGAATGCCAGCTTTGACAGGTTTTGTATCATTGGGCGACGTATTGCGGCGAGCAGATATAGTAAGAATCTCGCCACAGGTACGCATGGCACACCGTTTATGTGCATACACTGCCGCGCGTATCGACAACATTATCACTGCCGAATGGAAAGAATTCGATCTGGATAGTGAGCAACCCATCTGGACAATCCCGCGCGCAAAAATGAAGGTCAAATCCCGTTTCATTGATCATCGCATTCCCTTGTCTAATGAAATCGTATCGGAATTGAAACAATGGCAGGCGATTTCCGGCAGAAAAGGTTTTTTATTTCCTTCGCCTACAGGTAACAAACATATCGGCTGCGAATCCATCGAAAAAATGTACCGTGTAACCCTGGGATTAAGGGGCATCCATGTCCCGCATGGTTGGCGCAGCTCATTCTCGACTTTAGCACGCGATCACAATTTTGAACGGGATGTCATTGAATTGGCACTCGATCATGCACACGACAACGAAGTCGCCCGTGCATACGACCGAGGTGAACGGTTTGAAAAACGTATCAAGTTATTCAGCTGGTGGGGAAAGCAGCTTGTTGCTGCGCAGCATGGGGCGACGATTATTCCAATGAAAAATAAAACTGCTTAATCAATTAATTTTTCATATCATTGTTTCACGGAAGCTTTCATGTCGCACTTCCTAGTATCATTCATTTACGAATAGCTTCTGTGAAATGCTTCAGCTGTAAACTTCACAAATTCCTCGGTCTTCTCTTGACCACGTGTGACCACCTGCCAAGGTTCAAGTCTGGCGATCTCCGTTTGCAATTCCTTCGCGGTCTTTGCCGTGCATCCTAAAATCTTTTGTACTGAGTTTGCGGTCACGCCATCACACTGAAAAACGTAGGCAAATTCTAGCAATTCTTGGAAGTTGAAAAATTCTTGCTGGTAGTCGTTGGGTGACTGACTAGCGAAGAACACCACTACACCTTTCGAACGCCCCTCACGAATGATTCTCTGTAAAAAGATATTTTTCTGGCTGAGGTAGTTGTGGGCTTCGTCGATAACCAGAATGGTGCGAATGGTCCGCCGACCTTCGGTTACCGGGCTATCCGGTAGCGTCGCCATTTCCTTGTAGAGCCGCTCGATGACGAGGTAGGCGACAAGCTCTTTCAGGACCGGCATAGCGTGCACATCAATCAACATCGTGCGGTTCGAGACTCTTTCCATCGGCGCGCCTTCGCTGCCATGTCGCCAAAACAGATCGAAGTCGGATAGGTCCCGCAATACTTCAATGAGGCTGTCATCCTTCTTACCGTCCTCTTCATACGCGGCGGCAGCCACTTCGAGAATGTCAGGGAAATCAGGGTAAGGTGCGGCCGAACCAGCTCGCTTGATATAGGCCGCCCGTATCGCCTCTGTCAGCGCCCCCTTCTGTACTACGCCAAGCTTGCTATTGATCGATGCGAAGCTCTCTGCCTTTTCGCGCGCGGATACGTTGATCGTCTGCTCGTCATAGGCGGGGAGAATGAAGGGATTGATCGGCAGGCTTTGCCCACCTTGCAACAAACGGAATGGCTGCACGCGCGCAAGCTCCAGAAACCGTGCGTTCTCCACCACATCGCCCTTGTAGTCGAAGTAAATAAAATTCGTCTGGTAGTTCGACTGGATGCGAATGTCTGTCAGTATCTTCAGCAGGAACTGCGTCTTGCCGACCCCAGGTTTGCCCATGATGGCAAGATGTGAGTTGGCGTGCTTGGCCGTACTGTTCAGCTCCATGACCAGCTCGGTTCGCTGCAACAATGTTCGTCCAATGAAAATATCGAGGTCGCTGCCAAGCTGTTCACGACGCCCGGCAAACTCCACTTCGTCCACCAGCCGCCGAATAAGCGCGTCACCGCTGCGACCGGTTTCCTGGAACATTTGCGCCAGCAGTGCCGCGCCGCTGTCGATATGGTTTTTGACGATGGAGCGATTGGAAAAGAACTCGTCCTCGCTGAAGTCCCGCTTGCCGTAGGCATGCGCAATCAGCGCTCGGATAAATACCTCGTCTTCTCCAATGAACGTCGGGCGTTTCATCTCACCGCCGCTGAAACTCGGGCTTGCCGCGACACTCGGCCCGTCTTTAACCAGCGACAGCGCGAAAGCAATCCGCGCCAGCGTTGCCTTTTCGAGCTTGGTCTCGAAGCGCAACGCGCTCAGGACTTCGTCGGCTTCGTTAGACGTGTAGAGACGGTCAGCCATGGTTTTTCTCCCAGAAGTAGCCCTGCCGGAAGGTCGTCAGTTCCTGGCGCTGATCGAACTCCAGACTTGCCGCACCGCTCAAACGTGGCTTCAGGGAGCGGTAGTAATTGGTGTCGATTTCCGTATCGGTCGAGAGAATGACCACCTGCTCCCCTGCATTGGGGAAGTAGTTGTTCACGATATTATCGCGGTGTGTACTGTCCAGGCGTGACAACGGCGTGTCGATGATGATCGGCAGCTTGAGTTCACTGGTCTGCGCCAGCCCCCACAACAGCGACACCGCGAACACTTCCTTTTCACCGGCGGACAGCGCCGACTTCCGAATCTCGTGCCCGTTCCGGTCGGTAATGCGCACCTCATAGGTCTTGTCGTCGATGGTGATGTCCTTGATGAGCCCGCTGCGGCTCGAGAGCAGCCGATACATCTCGAAGGTTTTCTCTTGCAGCAAATGCACCTTGTTCTTGCGCAAGCGCACGATGAACTGATTCAGAACGCTGGCAATCGCATCGCACTCCTCGATGAAATCCGCCTTCTCCTTGGAAACATTGTGCTTCTCGTAAAGCTTTTCGATTTCCACCTCGATGTCGCTAATACGCTTGTCGAGCGCCAGAATGTCTTCCTCCACCAGCCTCAACTGTTCGGTCTTGCGCCCAATCTGCGTGGAGCAGCTTTCCATCTCCGCCTGCAAATCATCGAACAGGTCCCGCTCGGTCGGTGTCAGCGCACCCGCTTGACCAATGCCTTCGAGTTGCCGCAACTGTGACTCCAGGCTGCGCGCTTCCTCCAGCAGTGGTTTGAGCAGGAACACGTCACTGTTTTCCAGTGACTCCATCCGGTTCAAGACTCGCGCCGCGTCTCGGTCTGATAGATCCAGCACCTTTTCCACGCTTGCCCTGGGATCGCCTTCCTTCAGCAACCGGAAAATGCGCCGTTCCAGCTCTGCCATCCGCTCCGCAGAGAGCTTCTCGGTATAGATTGGTTCAGGTTCTTCGACCACGCGCACAATGCGCTTGGCCAAGGTGGCTGCGTTCTCCTTGATCGCCTCGCCGCTGGCGGATTCGCGCTCGGCCTCGATCTGGCGCCTGATCCCGCCAAACAATTTGCCCGCAATGCTGAATGGCAGCGCCTTTTCGCATAGGGCGCGAATCTCACTTTCCACCTGCGCAAGCCGGTTGGCCGCGAGCACCCGCTTCTTCTCCTGCTCGCGCATCGCCTCACGCGATTCCGGCGCAGCGTGGAATGCCGCCTCAAAGCGCTTCTTGGCCTCTTCCAACTGGCCCTTGAAGCCGTCCAATTCAGAACATAGGCCGTCGCGTTCTTGATGCTTGCGCGCCAGCTTGCTCTTCTCGCGCTTCAGCTCGCTTTGTTTGAATTCAAGGTCCTCATCCGAGATTTCTACGAAGCCTTTGCGTTCTTCCTGCTTGATGTAAACGATGTCACTTGCCAGCCGGTTGATGTATTGAATCCCCAGTGCCGCTTCGAGCGACGACTTCAGGCGCACTTCGGAATGATCGTCTGCCGCGATCTCCTGAATCTTTTCGCCATCGAAGAAGAAGAATTGCGTGATCCCCGGCGGAATTGCCGCACGGATGAAGTCTTGCCAAATCTCCTGATTCTGTACCGATACCCGCTTGCCATCACGTACCACCACCAGCCGCTCGGTCAGGTCGCGTGCCTTGGGCTCGCTTACAGCCCCGGCGGTCCACGATCGTTTGACGACAAGCTCCGAACCGTCATCCATCTCGATAACCAGCTCGAAGGCTACATTGGCATTGCCCTTGGCCTTCTCGCGACGATTGATGTTGCGGAAAATGTCGTCGGCCTTGCCGCCATAGAGACAGTAGGTCACCGCCTCCATGATTGAAGTCTTGCCCGCCCCATTCATTCCGCCGATGAGAAAAATACTGCGGCCATCTTCCCCCACGGGAAAAACAATCTCCGTCGGGAACTGGAAAGACTTGTAGTTCTCGATGGTCAGCTTGCGAAATTTCATTGGCCCTCCCCCAGCTCCCAGATGCCACGCGGAGAACCCCGGCGCAGCGCGCCGTCTTGTGTCATCTGGAAACGCTCCCATTTTGCGTTGTTCTGCCAGGCAGGTTCGTTGGTCGCATCGCGCCAAATATTATCACCAGGCAACAATTTTCCATCCAACTGTTTAGCCATCTGTTCAATGACGTCAGACACCCGCGCCCGACCACCCAGTGTCTTGAGTGCTTGAATGATGTGTTCACGTAAGATACTCTGCGGCGTTTTTGGCAACGTCGAACGCTTGGCACGTGGTTTCGCTTCCGGATTTGTTGTGTTTTGCCCGAGACGTTCCCGCAGGTCCTTCAGTATGTCCTGAAACTCGTCAGCCAACTGTGCCAGTGCCTGCTTGGCATCACTGTGCACCGCCAAGGCCGCCGCGATGCGTGTTTTCTCAGCGCGCAGCGACTCCGGCACGGCAACGCCGGATCTTTCCAATTGCTCCACCGCCTTGGCGATTGCCCGCAACTGCGCTTCCTGCTCGGCAACGGCGACTTCCTCCGAGCTTGCATCAAGCTGGTCGATCACGTCCCGGCACAGTTCCACCAACTGGCTCGGGTCTTTGACGAAACGGTCGATAGCGTCCCCGTCATTCATGCCGGGCGCTCCGTCTCATCAGAAGGCTTACTCTTGAGAATCTCGCGCAGGGCGTCATATACCCCCGTGCGCCGGTCCTTGAACTCGTATTCGCGCACGGCGTCCAGCAGCTTCAGCACCTTTGCCTGGCTGACACCGTGCTGTTCGCACAGCTCTGCAAGGAGCTTCGAATCTTCGGGCGAAAGGTTCATGGCTGAACGGCCTCCTCAATGAGTTGTTCGACTCTGGTCTTTGCTTGCTTTAGCAGGCGCTCGGATTCGTACAGCGCGCTTTTTGCTTGCACGACAAGATCCTGAATGTGCTTTGCGAGCTCAGCGTCAAACAGGGGAACCGGAAAACGAGCGACATACCTACTATCAATGGTCGGATAAGAGGTTCCGCCGCAGTATTTTTCAAACACGCTTCTCATGCATCGCAAGTACAGCCAGATGATCTCTCGGTGGCTGGCTTGATTCACAGTGCAGGCATAGAACGCCCCACTGCAGACCGTGGAATGGGGAAGCTCATCTTCGATAATGGCAATGGCGCCACGAGTCGGCCTGACTTGTGAAATTAGGATTTCGCCGCCGGTTAACGCAATTTTTGCGTTTGCCGGTAAATCCTTCACAGCAACAGTATTTGCCGTGCAGCTACCATTGCTAACGCTGACATCACCAATCTCTATATATGAAACATCACCTGATGCTTTTCGGCTGTCGAAGTTCGGTAGCGTATGCGTAGTGAGGTTCATGAGGGGCTGCCAACCCCGCTGATAATTCTTCACCGCCGATAAAAACGGTTCATAACGAGTGTGAAAAAACTCTGCATCTGATCGACGCGAAGTTTCCAAGTCACTGAACCTTGCGACGTAACCAACCTGTTTCTGGAATGTCAGCTTGTCCAGCCCAAGCTCGACTTCGAGGAATTGTTGGGCTTGCTGATACAGCACTACACTCCGGTCAGAAGCTGCAAATGCCTCTCTAACAAGATCTCCAACGGCGCTTTGCGAACCTGCTGCCGGATTAGGCACCAGTATTCGTTCGACTTCCCGACAGTTCAGGTTCACTTGCTCGGTCCTGCGTGAGTGTCTCCAAACCTGGTCGCGTCCCCACTTCGTTTGAAAGTAGGCAGTGAGGAAATAGGGATCACACACGCCGTTTGTCGAAATGACGGCTACGTTTTGGTTCGTCACGCACTCTGAGTCGTCTGGCCTCACAATCGCGACGCGCCCGACGATTTCTGGTGTCGCCCCGATTATTGTCATGACCACCGCGTCAGCGGGAATGATGTCTCGCTCGCCAACCACGCGTGCTGGCAACAGTGCGGAGTTGTTGAAATCGACCGAACCCTCCCGCACCGTGTCAGTCTTGATGAAGCGAATGCACTTTTCGTCACCTTTGATGCTACGAGATTTAGGAGTCCTTCCTGTACGTACTGGCACGGCGATTAGTCTGCCCAGCTTCAACACACCAACGCGCTGCTCAAGTCGGCGCCAGGATTCGAGTTCATTCAGATACGTCGGATGGTAAAAATCCGCATCAATGCGTGAATATTCGAGCGCCGAAATCGGTACAGCAGACCAGACAGCCATTACTCGCCCTCCCAGAAGCTAAACTTGTGTTCTTGGGCAAAACGAACAAAAGCCTCCGCTATGCAGAGGTTATCATCAGGAATCTTGATTGCATCGGCCAAATCTTCAGGCCGCAATTCGAAGTTCACCAAGTCCTGGTTCACGACAAGCTGCCCTTCCTGTGGGTGGCCGTCTGGGAATTCGACAAGACTGCCGTCATCGTCAACCACATACTCGTAATCGCCGGAGTTATTCTTACCGCCACGTTCGCTCACCGCCATGAAGATGGGGTAGTCGAGCTGCTTGGCTATTTCGGCGGCGATCCATCGCTCCTTGAGCGTGCCGATCAGTTCTGCATCCGCCAGCATCAATTCCAGCTTGCCGCGATTGGTGAGCGTCTTTAGCTCGCGTTCGGCCTGCGGAATCTGCTTTTCCAGTGCCTTGATCTCGGCCTTCAGCGCCTTCTGTTTTTCCTTCTGAGTTTCCTTGAGGGCCGCCAACACCACCTTGTGACCCGCCTTGATGGGTTTCAGGTGTGCATTCAGCTCGCCCTTCTTGCCGGTCCAATGTTCGGCAATCGCTGTTATTTCCTGCTCATGTTGTTGAGCCAGGGCCTCGGCATCGCTTTCGATGTCCATAAACTTCTGTTTGGCGTTCAGCAGCGCGGCCTTAAGGCCGTTCAGCTTTTCTTCGGCGACTGTTAGAAGGTCTTCTTCTCCGGTAGCAGCTTCCTCGTCGCCGTCGCCGTCGCTGCCCTCTTCCTTGCCGTTGCCATTGGCGGCTTCTTCCGGTTCGGGGTCAGCAAAGGTTTCGGCGAGCAAGTCGGCAATGGCCTCCGGGATGGCTTCCTCCGGCACATCTTCGGTGGCTTCGTGAGAAGCCAAAAGTGCGTTGATGTCGGCCTCGTAGTCCGGGCAAGCACCTGCCACTTCGTCATGCACCTTGGCTATTTGATCGAGCTGGTCCTGTGTGTACTTCTGCACGAACAAGACAGAAGTCTTGGTGCCGGTGTGCGGTTTGAAGGTGTTGGGGTGTAGCCCCACCACCGCCAGCAATCGCGCTTTCTTCAGAATCCACTCGCGGATAAAGGCCAGCGAAGAGTTGTTGAACTTGCCCTGTGGCAACACAATGGCGGTCCGGCCGCCGGGCTTGAGCATTTTCAGGATGCGTTCGATGAAGAGCACGTCGCGCTCTTCCTTCGGTTGCTTGTCATCCCCGGCGCGTTTGAGGGCCGGCTTTGCAAGATCGTAATGCACGAGCATCTTGCGGTCCTTCATCTCGCCCGCGAAGGGCGGATTCGCAAGGATCACGTCGAATTTCAGTTCATCGAAATATTCCCAAGCCTTGTCGTCATCGGTGAGGGATTCATTTTCGGGAATTTTTTTAACTGTGAGCTTGGCCTGACGCAAGCCGTTCATGAGCGCTTGGCCGGAGCCGGTCTCGTACCACGTCTTGGGATCGAGGCTGCTCACGTCCGGGCCAAAGATGTTGGTGTGGCCGTCACCGGCAATCAGCATCAGTGCGCGGGAGGTCTTGGCGGCACGGGTTTCGAAGTCGATGCCCCAAAGATATTTCGCCGCGTAACGATGTTTGCGCAGCTCGCGCTGCTCGTTGTCGGTTGCCGGATAACACCAGTCCATGGCGTGAAGCAGGAATCCACCAGACCCACACGCCGGGTCCATCACGTATTCCTTGCGCGTGGGGTTGAGCATGCGCACGCACATTTCCACCACATGGCGCGGCGTGAAGAACTGGCCTTTTTTCTTCTTTGCCTCGGTGGGCAACAGGTATTCGAAGGCGTCATCCATGATGCGCAGATTTGAGCCCATTAGGCGAACGCGTTCGATTGGACCAATGCACACCTGAAGGTGTCTTTTGGCTAGATCAATATCTTCTCCTTGCTTGAATATACCCGGCCACTCGTCGCAGGCTTTGTGAAACAGATTGTTGATGCGGTCATAGGTAATCTCAGGATCGATTGCCTTGCGGAACTCGACGACCTTGTCCTTTCGATTCTCCAGCGCCTCTTTCTCGTCCCAAATCTTGGCGAAGATCAGCTTGAAGATTTCATTGAACTCGTCCTTGCCGCTATCCGCCAGCACCAGCTCTTCCAAGTCCTGGATGATTTTCTTGAAGTTGAAGTTCTTTTCGAGCTGTAGCAACGTCCTCTTGGCTTCAAGAACATCTTTTGGTTCTTCGCCTCGTTTCGGTATGTCAGATAGGGTGTCGTCAAATTGAGCCGGATAGGGGCGGTATAAAATGATTCGATCCGCGCCGTTGGACCATACCGCCGTCGGCGCACCCTTGGCGTTCATGTAACTCTTGAGCTGCTCGATGCCTTCCTTGCGCTTGGGCTTTTTGCACTCGATGATGATCTTCGGCGTAACCTTGGTCGCATCCGTATAGACGATGATGTCCGCTGCCTTGGTGCCGACTTCGGTGCCAAACTGAACGCCCTTCTCCAAGTCAATCTCGTCAGCCTTGTAGGCATACTGTTGCATCAGCTTGTAGACCCACAGCTGACGGACGATCTCCTCGGGCGCCGACTTGCCTCCCTCGGCGTATACCTGGACTTCCTCGTTGCCTGTGGAAAACGGGATGAAGCTCTTCAGGTAGTACTTTGTCCTACCCGCATCTTTCCCGGTCGTCACGGCCTTCGAGTAGATCGTGATGATGTCGTGGATCGGTTTGCCGAGATTTTCAAACTCAGTAAGCTCGTATTTTATACCTGGCTCTTTAAATACGCGATCAATGAGTTCTTTAGTTTCCATTAATGTATTAATTTTTTTATTATGATTTTTCTTATCAAGAAACAATTATTTTAATTTTCCAGCTTTATAAAGCTAAATGTATGATGGCTAATTATTTTATATTTCTAATGAGTTTCATTCTAGAATTCTCGCATGAAATAGACTTATGAGATTTTTATTGACGTCATTGTTTAATGAAATATCCGCCCCGCATTATATGCACTGTAATGTACAATAAAATCCGCTACTATCCAACTTGTTGACATAAACTGTTAATCAGAGGAATGTATGTCCCGACACTACTCCACTAAAAATTTCTTCCGTCAAATACCAAACGCACTGCTTGCCCGTTACTTTCACGAGCGCAATCTATTTCATGAATTTGATTTTGCAGCCATGAAGGAAGGCAATCCTTCAACATTGTTTGAGGCCTGGCTTTCACTGCCCAATGATCAACGAAACGCTATGGATTCCGAATTTCGCGAAATTTTTGATATGAGTTGCGACAAGGGTTTCACTGCGATTCTCCATGAAGCTGATTTTCAGTTCAATAACAAAGCTGCGCTTTCTGATTTTGTAGAAAAATTGTCTGCACTAACGAATCATTATGAACGCGCGATGATCACTTTTCTGGAACACCGGAATTGCTGGAAAGTCGCTACCCTTTTTTATCACGCGGACACATTGCCCTATTGGCGCAAGCGCAAGAATTTACCGCAAAAACAGGCTGCCGTAGACAAGGCCAGTATCAAGCACCTCGAAACACTTATCAGTGACTATTTTCATTATACTGAAGGAAGAGGCAATAATTGCATAGTAGAACCTTACCGCCGGGGCGAACTGGATTACTACTTCGCCTATCCTGAAGATTATTCCCGCCAAAGCATAGAATGGGTCAATGGACAATTCGACTGCCGTCCGCACAACCCTGCTTTTGAGATAATTTATGTTTATTCACAAAAAGAAGGCTCGGTTGATCTAAATTTTCGCGGTAATTTCAAAGCCATTGAACCATTGCAGGGCATGTTTGCCCAGGCAATCCTGAAACTCGATGAATTGCCACCCAACCCCATAGATACACGTGTTTATGATCTTGATCCGTTATTGCAGAAAAGTTTTGATTTCACCTATACGCCAGCCAGTGGTATTGAAAGTGTCGTCATCAGAAAATTGCGCCTGTCTTCGCGTGTGCATAAAGGGGATCGAATAACACTGGAAGCCGATACGGAAAATGATCCCGATGCAGTACTTTTGTTACTTGACCGCATCAAGACTTCCTTGCCAATGCATCTATATCATGTTACCCAAGTCGATCTATCCGCTTCAGTTAAAATTGATGCTGAAAAACCAGCCAAAAAAATCCCGTTCCGCATTACTTACCCTAATTCATGCACTTTGAAATACGATGAAATCGATTTAAAGCTGCGGGATATGCTGGAAGCTTCCGGGATCGAACCGAGGGAGCTTGAATCTGTTGCTGCATGAGCCCGCTGGATGTACTGATTGAGTTGATCGAACGGATTGGAGCCGGTAACGGCGCAGTGATTCATGTCAGCGCTGATGATTTAGACGAATGGCCGGATGAGGCAGTATCTGCTCTCAAAAAACAAAAACTGCTGATCAAGGCAAAACCGGCTTCCAGTGCAATTTGTCCTGGTTGCGAACAAAATTGTGCCATGCCGGTGCATATCATTCCTGAGCATGCGAATTTACCTGCACGTGCTTTTATTTCATGCGATAAACGGGATGATACCAGTCGTGTTGCCATACCTTTTGAAAAATTGACTCGGTGGCAATGCAATATCAATATGCTGTGTCAATTTATCTCACTAAACCTTAAATTGCATCAAACACAGCAATCGGCAGCAGACGATAGATTGCATATGATCGGTATGGCATCTGGAAACAAACGCAGTCAAATGTTATGTTTGGAAATTGATGGCATTGTGTTTTTGGTCGCGGGAAATAACAAGATACCCCTCATTGAATTGATCGATTATCACGATGGCGCTTACACACTCGACGAAACACTGATCCGCCAATTGATTGACAACTCGACAACAGCCGACGACCGATATACACCAAATAACGCCAGACGCGAGGCACGAAAACTGGATACTGCGGCTATGCATGAAAGCTGGCAGAAAGAATACAGGGCACTGAAAAAAAGATGCCGCGGCATGTCCGATGTTTGGTATTCACAGCAAATTGCCAAGCTGGAGATTGCCAAAGGACGCAGGGCCGACACTATCAGAAAAAACATGAAATCGTAAAATAGTTGGGCAGAATTTTTTCGCACAACGCTTTCATTCACTAAATCTCCACTTTTTGCCATTCTTCGCACATAGAGCAGTATCTCAATAACCGCACCACATCTTCATATTAATTTACAATACATTGATTTTTATAATAATTTAACAATTGCAATTGGTTTCTATCCAGTATTTTATCGCCCAAATCGCTTAGTTAATATTCCTCTCACATTATCCATTATCAATCAGAGAGGTTCCGAAATGGCAAATACAATCCTTAGACTTCCTGCTGTATTAGAAAAACGCGGCAGATCACGTAGCGCTCATTATCTCGATATTCAACAAGGTTTATTCACCAGACCGGTATTAATTGGTCTGCGTGCTGTTGGATGGCCTGAACATGAAATAGATAAACTCAACAGTGCAAGAATTGCTGGCAAAACCGATGACGAAATCCGTTCATTGGTTCTAAAACTCGAAACTGCACGCAAAAACACGGTGTAGGAGTCTTCTATGGCTCAGAACCGTAAACCACCGGCATACCAGGAATATGCGGCGACAATTCTTGCCGAAATTCCCTTTCGCACCATGTCTCTGCAATCCCGAGGATTGTTCTACACAATGCGACTGGAATGTTGGGTCAATCAGCGCCTACCGCGTGATCAGGATGATCTGGCTAAAATCCTTGGATTTCCTACTGCTGAAGTATCTGCTTCTCTTCCTGCTGTTATGCCCTTTTTTGCAATTGATAATGAATTTATCATTTGCCCTGAACTGGAAGACTATCGGGAACATTTAGCCGAACAGAGACGCAAACAAAGTCAAGGAGGGAAAACCGGTTCATCCATTACTAACAGCAAACGAAATAAAAAAACCAAAAAGAATATTGACGATGATGCGAGTACCTTATCGAGTACCTCGACGAGTAGCTCGTCGTGTAACTCGCAAGTATCCTGTCAAGGTGGTATCGAGTCCTCAGTACAATCCAATACAGCAAAACCAAGTCAAACCCAGTTCAGCAAGAAAGGGGTTATTGATGATCCATTTGTTCGTGATTATGAAGCCGCTGAGCAATGCAGTGCGGATGCTTATGCCAAGGCAAGCAAAGGATATTAGTCATCATGAAGAAACGACTGCATAACCCAAATATCGCAAAAATACATCGCAGCTACACGGTAGAAGAAGTTGCCAGTTTGTATGGCGTTTTCAAAGGCACTGTGCGTGCCTGGATTAAAACTGGATTACCTACCCTCAATGACATACGCCCCATGCTCATTTTAGGCAGAGATCTTGTTGCATTTCATCAGGCACGGCGCAAGAAAAACAAACAGAAATGCAAACCGGGTGAAATTTATTGTGTACGCTGTCGCGCGCCAAAGAAACCTGCCGGTGACATGGCTGATTATCAGATTATTACCGACAAAATCGGAAACCTTGAAGCCATTTGCCCGGATTGCGACAATATTATGAACCGGCGCGTCAGTTTATCGACACTAGAGCAAATAAGTGGGAAATTGAGTATCTCACTGCCGCAAGCACTGGAGCACATAATTGATAGCAATCAATCCAGCGTAAACAGTGACTTGAAAAGGGAGTAGTACAACATGACAAAATACAATGCCGAAAATGAACGGATTAAACGCAAATACTTTGCTTATTTGAAAGAAGCGATGCGCAATAGCGAAGCGACTGTCGATGCAGCCGCAAAAGCGCTGGCACGGTTTGAAGACTATACCAAACATAAAGACTTCAAGGCTTTTCACTATGAGCAGGCAATTGCATTCAAGAAATACTTGGCTGAACAAAAAGCACAACAGTCCGGCGAAAGACTCAGCAAAGCAACTTTGCACACAACATTGTCACAACTTAAGCGTTTTTTTCAATGGCTGGCATGGCAGTCCGGTTATAAATCGCGTCTCCAGCATTCCGATGCTGAGTATTTCAACCTATCCGACAAAGATACGCGCATTGCCACAACACAACGAGAACAAAAAGCACCGACACTGGAGCAAATCAAGCATGTGATCAGTATCATGCCGCATCAAACGGATATCGAAAAACGTAACCGCGCTTTGATCGCATTTACATTGTTGACCGGAGCGCGGGATAGCGCCATTGCATCAATGAAACTGAAGCATGTCGATTTGATAGAAAACTGCGTCAATCAGGATGCGCGTGACGTGAACACTAAGTTCAGTAAAACCTTCAATACGTTCTTTTTCCCGGTCGGCGATGAAATTAGGGAAATTGTCGGCGTATGGGTAACATATCTGCGGGAAGCAAAACTCTGGAGTAATGATGATCCGCTATTTCCTGCAACCCGTGTTGCACTCGGTTCATCCAGGCAGTTTGCAGCTGACGGACTTGGTCGCAAGCACTGGAGTAACGCAACACCGATACGCACCATATTCAAAAAAGCCTTTATTGATGCTGGATTGCCGTATTTCAACCCGCATAGCTTCAGAAATACGCTCGTTCGGCTGGGTGAAGAAGTTTGCAAAACACCTGAACAATTCAAAGCCTGGAGCCAGAATCTTGGGCATGAAAAGGTGTTAACGACTTTTCTGAGCTACGGTGAGGTTGCTTGTCAGCGGCAAGGTGAAATTATTCACAGTTTGGCAAAATCATCACAATCTAAACCGCCCACTTTCGATGAACTGGTAACAGCAGTTGCGCAGCAGGTACATCGTATGCATCAAACTGAAAAACAATAGCCTTTGCATTTCACAATCCAACGGATGATTATGTCGATAAACGCCTTGATATCCACAAATTTTAATCGATCACTCTGCAATCAACTTAATTTCCGCATGGGAAGAGGTCTTTGAAAAAAGAGTCTTTGACATTAAATTTATTATGTGTACCATGTAGTACACATGACATTTGGAAATTACATACGCCAGACTCGCAGTAACTTGTGCGAGAAAGACAAAAAATATTCACTACGCCAAACGGCTCAGCGCATAGGCGTGGAACCTGCTTATTTAAGCAAGATCGAGCGGGATGAAGTTGCACCGCCATCGGAGGCGACTATCTGCAAGTTAGCCCAGGATTTGAGTATCGATGCGGATGTCTTGCTGGCTATGGCCGGAAAAGTGTCAAAGGAGCTTCAGGATATCATTAAACAAAGGCCCCAGTTATTCGCAGAACTTATCCGACAATTAAAAAATGCCCCTGATAAAGCGGTATTACGTGTTGTCCGTGAAATACGCGATGGTGATTGGTGAGATAAAAGGATAAACATTTATGATCGAACTTATTCAGAATCAGCTTGTTTTCAGCTTTACTGAGATTCACCCTGATGCACGTTGTACGATTGAATTTCAGCGCACCCTGCGCCTGCCTGACGACAATAAAGCATACCCGCTTCCACCAGGTCTGGGAAAATTTCCGCTGATGCATGTTGACGATTTGGGAGAATGTTTACCCAAAGACTGGGAAACACACGGTGGTATCTTTTTTCCCATGTATCAGGCTGAAGCAATGTGGATCAATTTTAATTCTGATTATCCCTTTGCTATCAAGGTTGCCGCTGGAAAAATAAATGCTGTAACCGGAGACTCCTGGTCAAATCAGCTGCACGCAAACCCACAGGATTATCTTATAATCCCAAAACAGCCCTGGCTGGATGGTTTTTGCATTTCCAAAGGAAAAATCAGACAGTTTGTTGCAATGCCGCTAGGCGATGGGTATACCGCCGAGGAACAACTGACCGGCGCAGCCAAACATGGCGGCATACAGATCATCGCCTACCCTATGAAGCTGAAAGCATATCAACAGCTTTTAGCAATCCGAAACAGTGAAATCAAGTTCAGCCGCAGCGCCGTGAATGAAACCTTGCCGGTGAACATGGGCCTTGCGCCTGGCGGATTGATGCGTCAGGAAATTTACGAAGACTATCATGGCATTTCTGCCTGGGACACCGCAATCTTTTCACGCTGTTATGTACATATTATCAATTCACAGATTTATCATGCATTAACCGGCAATCACCCGCCGACTAAAGCACCTACTGCCAAGGATTACGCACAGGCGGCTCTACCCTGGTTTCAATATTACGATGAGCAAGCAGCAGCTTTATCGGGGAAACCTGCGCTTTCAAAGCTTGATGGCATAGCAGCAATCGGTATCAAAAAAAATGAAACTCCTTTGCCAGAGAATGAATCATGTGACCCTGCACATATCAGGAATTTAGGGGCAAACATAATCCGAGAGGGCGAATTCTGATGAAACTTTGTTTTCAGTAGAGCACTTGCTCAAAACACATCATTTTAAATTTTATTGACAGCACCGAGGTGACACCATGAAAAAGATTATCCTGGCATTAGGATTGATTCTACTGACAGCTTCAGCACAATCCGGCCCGCCCATTCTGATTGACCCGCAAACCGGCAAATATCTTGGAACACTCAGCAATAATCGCTATGATCCCGATTCTGTCAGCAACCCCTATGGCCGATATGGAAGCAGATATTCACCTGATTCCATAAATAATCCTTACGGGCGATATGGCAGCAGATATTCACCAGACTCAGCCAATAATCCATACGCAACCAATCCGCCTGCAATCACTTTACCGAATAATGATTTTGGATTCCCCAGATATTAATGTGGGGAGCTATAAGTCAGTGCCCGATTTGAGCATTTTCCTTTAATTCAGCGGACTGAATCAGCCATGGAGAGCAATTTCTAGCGAAATAAAAAAATATATTTGTAATTTAATATTTATAAACAATTGGTTAATTATTAATTCTACAGTCGCCGTCTGCAAGCGTCTAATGATAAATTTTCCCTTCGACGCTCTGTAAGACACATCTGCGCTAGCAAAAGCACGGGATTCGCAAGTTTTCCTGCAAGTCCTGTGACTACGCGGAAAATTCAACATCACCAGCCACGCCATGTCGAAATACTGCACCTATTCTGCGCTTGAATAATAGTCACTTATACGTTACTATTTAATCATGAAAATCAAAGTTGAAGAATATATTTGCCTGGATGGCTCAAATCCATACAAGGCATGGTTTGACAACCTTGATCCACAAGCTGCCGCCAAAATTGTTACTGCCAAGTTGCGCCTGGAGCTTGGAAATACATCCGGCATAAAATGGTTTGACGGCATTGGAGAATATGTCATCAACTGGGGGCCGGGTTACCGTGTTTACCTTGCCAGGGATGGCGACACACTTATCATCTTGTTCGGCGGCGGTACTAAGCGCAGACAACAGAAAGACATTGACAGGGCAAAGATTTTGCACCATGAATACAAGACGCGAAAGAAATCCAAGACTGCCACGAACAAAACTGAAAAATGAGAATACAATCACATGGCACTAACCCGAAATTTCAAGCAGACAGTTGTCGAACGCATCGAACGCGATCCCGAATTTGCGAAAGCGCTTCTTGATGAGGCAGCAACCTTGTTTTTAAGTGGTGAACCGGAAACAGCACGCCTTATCCTGCGCGATCTCGTGAATGCCACCGTAGGATTTGAGCACTTGGCCGCGTTGATTGATAAACCCAGCAAAAGCTTGCACCGCATGTTATCGCCCAAAGGCAATCCAACTATGGATAATCTCGCCGCTATTTTTGATGCTGTCCGTGCGCATCTCAACGTTGGAATTGAAGCCCATACAGTTGAGTTGGCATAGACCGACTGTACCGGCAATTCCATCTCTTTGGGTCAGATTTGGAAGATTCACGATCCATCAAATTGATGAGCATCGCAGATCAAATCAATGACGGCACTTTAAAACTCGCATCTGAAAGTTTTAAGCAGTTTTGGAGAATGAAGCGAGGAAACAAAATGGCAATTACACAACAAATTGGAATGAGTTGATTTGTGTCATGAAATTTGATTATAAATTGTTTCTTGCAGTAGAGTGATTGCGAACTACAGTTCAATAGAGTTTAATAAAAATTAGATTACAGATTATTCTGGGCGGGGTAACTTTCGGGGTAACCATGATTTAAAAATGATAATAAAATAAATATAAACAATGAATTAATAATATAATTCGGTAGTCGCCGTCCCAATAAGCGGTCTAATCCAGACCACTCAAGATCAACTAAGACCCATATAAAACAGGGTCTTAGTTCCTGTCCTTCCAAACAACACTGTTTGTTTATTAACGATCTGAATCTTTGTGCAGAGGATGACGAGCTTTTCAATGCTGCAAAAAAGTTAGCCAAAAAATGCACCCATGCACGGAAACACAGAAAAACCATTGACGATTACCGATTCTGCAATAAAAATAGTTGTCAAAGTCCCGCATTGGGACTATCATTCCACTAATGAGAGTTATCGCACTGTCAACGTTGAAAGCATTCTGGGAAAAAGATTCGTCTTATTCCGATGCTATGCAGCCAACGCTTGCATGGTACAGGCGTGTATTAAAAGCTAACTGGAAATTACCCGCAGAAGTTAAAGCAGATTTCAGAAGTGCCAGTATTCTCAAAGATGGCCGGGTCGTTTTTAATATAGCAGGCAATAAATACCGGATTATCGTATGGATCAACTATACCTATGGTGTCGTATACATCCGTTTTATAGGCACACATGCTCAGTATGACCAGATTGACGCACAAATTATTTAATACAAGCACTAAACATGGAAATTAAACCGATCAAAACTGATGCAGACTACCGCGCAGCGTTAAAAGAAATTGAATCATTGATGTCAGCCGAACCCAATACACCGGAGGGTGAAAAACTGGATGTTCTGGTAACACTGATCGAAGCCTATGAACGCAAGCACTTTCCGCTCGATCTACCCGATCCCGTCGAAGCCATTAAATTTGAAATGGAGCAGAAAGGCTTAACCGTCAAAGACCTAGAACCGATGATTGGAAAAAGTAATCGCGTCTATGAAGTTCTAAACCGCAAACGCGCACTAACGCTAAGAATGATTCAGAAACTTCACCAAGAACTAGGTATTCCAGCTGAATCTTTGATAAAACACTGCACCTAAATCTTCAATACATTAACCATCTAGCACCAATTGTGATTTGTGCCCTTAATGGCTCACCAAAACGGATAAATCTGGTAACTGGAATTTAGTCATATTTATTCCGTGATGCAGCTTGAATATAACAACCTAAATTTTATCTGGCATGCTTCGAATCATAATCGACAGAACTGTATGTTATTTCGCTTAAGGATGATTTGCAGTTAGCAAATCGAGCTAACATCAAGAACTCTTTATTTCTTTTCCGAATTTAAGATTAATATACAAAAACTATATAATTACATAGTAGGTAAACCAGCTAAGTCTTTCAGCTAATACACCGTGACCTGGTCAAGTAAAACAGGATACTCCAGTTAAGCGAATTTTATTGTTTTTGCCATTTCTGCCTCATATTGATTGGGGCTTTTGTATCCCAGGTCACAGCTGTCCCGTTAACTTTTCAATCAAAACAAGGTTGGCTGGTTATCATTTT
>CAZTCY010000060.1:0-19618 GCA_964612715.1 uncultured Nitrosomonas sp.
GCACCGCCGCTGTCGTGCGGGCGCTTCCGTGTAGTATTTGTCCCATAAATCCTCCCTCCGTAGTTGGGTGTATATTACACCAGCATACTGCGGGACTAGACACCTAGCGCCCGGTGGCTTTGTTCTGACAGCGGTGGCAACTGTGTTCATTGTTCTCCATATTAGAACAGTGATTGCTGGTTATGCTGTCTATTCAGGTGATTGCCTCGTCTGTACACTGTCAAACATTGGATGAACAATGTGAGGAGATGACAATGAAAAAGATTCTAGGTATTTATGATGCGCCGCCGCTTCATTGGGTGGGGGATGGTTTTCCGGTACGGTCACTGTTCTCTTATAACAATCATGGAAAATTACTGAACCCGTTCTTATTGCTGGATTACGCGGGCCCTGCCGATTTCGCGCCAGCCGAGCAGCCACATGGCGTAGGACAGCACCCACACCGTGGCTTTGAAACGGTTACCATCGTTTATCATGGTGAAGTGGCGCATCGGGATTCGACCGGCCAGGGGGGCGTGATCGGCCCAGGCGATGTACAGTGGATGACGGCAGGCGCAGGAATCCTGCATGAGGAATTTCATTCCGAATCCTTTACGCGTTCGGGTGGGCAGCTTGAGATGGTACAGTTGTGGGTCAATCTACCCGCCAGGGATAAGATGACTGCACCGCATTATCAGGCAATCCGCAATGTGGATATTCCGGTGGTTGCTTTGCCTGATGGCGCAGGCAATGTACGGGTGATTGCGGGTCATTATCCGGATTACGCAGGGCCGGCTCATACTTACACCCCCATGAATGTCTGGGATCTGCGTTTGCAGCGGGAAAAAGTAACCGAGTTGTCGTTACCGGACGGATGGAACGCGGCACTTGCCGTTTTGCATGGGAGCGTGTCGGTCAATGACAGTTCAATTATAAAAGCAGCGCAAATGGGGCTACTTGATCGTGCGGGTGAGACTGTGTCGATCAAAGCGCTGGATGACGCCGTAGTGCTTCTGCTGAGTGGTGAACCCATCGATGAACCCGTCGTAGGGTATGGTCCTTTTGTTATGAACAGCCAGGCCGAGATCGATCAGGCAATCGCGGACTTTAACAGCGGACGTTTCGGACAGTTGTCCCATTAGTTTTCTACCATGCCTGCTCTGAGCGGGCATGGTCCACCCTGCAACATGTAATTCATAGGAGATGCATGATGAGTACACCCGCCAACTTCAATGGGGAAATCCCCACGATCAATTCAAGCGACGCTTTATTGCTGCTCATTGATCATCAAAGTGGTTTATTTCAGGTAGTTAAAGATATTCCGCCTCCGGTGCTGCGGGCTAATGTAACCGCACTGGCCAAAGCAGCAACACTCGAAAAGATTCCGGTGATTACTTCCGCATCGGTCCCGCAAGGCCCGAACGGGCCGCTTATTCCGGAGATCCATCAGTTTGCGCCGCATGCCAGATATGTTGCACGGCGGGGTGAAATCAATGTATGGGATAGTCCAGAATTTGTTGCCGAAGTGAAAGCAACCGGGCGTAAAACATTGATTATTGCCGGTACGATTACGAGTGTTTGTCTGGCTTTTCCCTGTATCAGCGCCATTCAAGAGGGATACAAAGTTTTCGCGGTCATCGATGCGTCTGGCAACGTATCCAAGATGGCGACGGATTTGACGGCTGCTCGTCTGGTTCAGGCAGGTGTGGTGCCGATTGATACCATGGCGGTACTGTCAGAATTGCAGAAAACGTGGGGTAAATCCAATGCCCTGGAATGGGCGGATGTCTACTCGGGTGCGATGCCGCATTATCAGTTATTGATCGAGAGTTATCAAAAAGCCCAGCAGGTAGCGAAAGAAGGTGAGTTGCTGGATTCCGAACGTTGATGTTGTATTTTCTTTCATATCAAGGAGTGAAAAAATGAGTAAACCTTATCGTCGTCTCGATAAAAACAACGCGCTTGTCGCACTGGTCGATCATCAGGCCGGATTGCTTTCTTTGGTACGTGATTTTGATCCGGACAGATTCAAGAATAACGTATTAGCTTTCGCTGATCTGGCCAAATACTTCGAACTACCGACCATTCTGACGACCAGCTTCGAAGATGGTCCCAACGGCCCGTTGGTGCCTGAGCTGAAACAGATTTTTCCGGATGCGCCCTACATTGCGCGTCCCGGGCAAATCAACGCCTGGGATAACGAAGATTTTGTCAAAGCGGTCAAGCAGACCGGCAGAAAACAGTTGATCATCGCAGGGGTCGTGACAGAAGTCTGTGTCGCATTTCCAGCGCTTTCCGCTTTGGAGGAAGGATTCGAGGTATTCATTGTGACGGATGCATCAGGCACCTTCAATGAAGTCACGCGTGAGGCTGCCTGGAACCGGATGGCGGAAGCGGGCGCACAACTGATGAGCTGGTTTGCGGTGGCGTGTGAACTGCATCGCGACTGGCGTAATGATATCGAAGGGCTGGGTTCGCTGTTTTCCAATCATATCCCTGACTATCGTAATCTTTTCACGGCTTATACCGCGATCAAAGCCAGCAAATAACAGTTAAACAAGCGCACTCGTTAAATCAACCTGACCAGAAAATAAGGGAATAATCTCCTTTCAGTATTGACTGGTCAGGACATGCTATCGATCACCTACCGGTCACTTTCCTACTGCTTAACCTGACGCCCGAAGCGGGATGCATTGAGTTCCACATCAGCGCGCGTCCAGGCTTTTTTGAAACGCGCTTCGATGAGCGCCGTCTGGTCGTCTTTCTTTTGTGCGCGCAGCGCCTGCATTAATCCGTACAGCGCCCAGCCATTGTTACGATTCCTCTTCAGGTCTTCCCAATACACGGTCTCCGCTTCGACCGGGTACCCTGACTCCAATAAAATAGCGCCCAGCGCCAGCCGTGGCGGAAAGTGAAATTCCAGTGGCTCCGTGTACACCAGGGCATCTTCAAGACGAACCGCCCGTTCAAGGTGCGCAATAGCCTGATCGAACTGTCCGCGCGCGGCGGCGATTTCACCCGCAAGCACTTCAGGTGCGGCGTTCAGTACAGTGCGCTGGGTATTTTTAGAGAGTAGCGGACCGTCCAGCGATGAGTCCTTCATAATCTCGCGCAGCGCCCCCAGTTCCTGCTCAGCTTGCCGCAATTGCGCCGTTGCTACAAATGCGAGGCCGCGCACGTAATGCCAGCTGCCTTTCAAAAAGGCATTGGTAGACGGCGGAGCAGGTTCGTCAAGGATCTCTTGCCAGTGTCCGAATCTCGCGAGCGCCCAGTAGGGCTGCACCCGAAACAGTGCGGTCAGCGGCAGATTCTTTAGCGTCGCATCGTCAATTCTGCCAGCCGCCTCCCGCGCCGATTCAATTGCGATCCTGCTTTGACCATCCATCGTTGCGGCAAATGACAGAAAATGGACATTATGCGGATAATAGACCATCGGATAAATTCCCTGCGCGCGACATTGCTCGATGTAATTCTCATCAGCGGCAATAGCAAGTTGATTGCTCTTCATCGCGTCGGCATACCGGCCCACCCGCAGATAGATGTGTGAGGGCATGTGTATCATGTGCCCCGCAGCAGGCATCAGTGTAAGCAGCGTATCGGCCGCCTCTTCCGCCCGTTCAGGTGTACTCGTCGCTTCGACAAGATGGATATACATATGCAGCGCGCCTGGATGCTTCGGATTGCGGCGTATCACTTCTTCAGTGAGGGCGACAATTTCAGCTGTCCCTTCCTGCGAATAACCATCCCGCATCCAATAATCCCATGGATGGATATTCATCATCGATTCGATATAAAGCGTCGCGATATCATCGTCGTCCGGAAAACGCTGGTGCACTTTGCGCATCGCATCCGCATAGGCTTTGTCGTTTGCTGCACGCTGCTCAGGCTTTCCTGTATAGCGCTTTTCGAGCGCACCGATGAGCGCCTGCTCCCGCGCCGATGCTGCTGCCATGGTTATCACAGCTTTTTGCACGAGTGCCAGAGCCTGTGCTTCATCCTTCGGATCCATCGGCGCGTTGATGTTAGGACCGAGCACCAGCGCCTGGCCCCAATAAGCCATGGCGAGCTTGGAGTCAAGCCGCGCCGCTTCCCGGAACGCGCGGTGTGCCTCGGCATGGTTGAATCCATAGGCGAGATTCAAGCCCTGGTTAATGTACTGCTGCGCTAATGTGTTCTGTGTACTGACCGGAAAGGTATGAGAACCCAGATTCAGCAAACGCGGGGCAACCTGACCATCCGGCTTATTCGCCATATCGGATGATGCGGAATGCCGGTGACCGTTACCCGATCCTGTGAGGGTCTCGTTTTTCTTGACCGGAGCCACCTCACCCGTTTCCGCAAATGCCCCGGGAACACTGGCAATGGCCAAGGCCAGACTGATTATCATTAATCGGATGGTATAAAGTTGCATGAGCGTTACCCCCTTAATATGCGTATTTTTTCATAAATATGGAAATAAATTTCCATACTCTCTGGCATTAATTCCCAGCAGTAGTCGGATCGATCACCGATTTAATTCGGGAAATACGATCAGCGGGAAACTCACCCTGTTCCGCATGCGCTCTGATCGTAGCTTCGTCGGGTGCAATGTAGAGACAATAAACCTTATCGTCCGTTACGTAGCTTTCCAGCCACTGAATACGTGGACCCATTGTATTCAGGATACTGCAGGATTTTTGTGAAATAGCCTGAAGGTCCTCAGGAGTGAGGGAACCCGCTCCAGGAATGTTACGTTCGATGATATATTTTGGCATTTTTCTATCCTTATAAAATTAAACAGACATGACCGGTCGTATTTTCTCAGCACAAAAAAATTAGGGCTTAAAGAAATCTTCCAGCAAATCTTTGCAGCACTGCTTAACTGGGGTAGATGATTTTTCTATTTTCATTCTCAGTAAAGCCCCCTGCCAGGTATTCAACAGCAAACCCGCCATCTCTTTAGCTGATTTGTCTGATCTTACCGTGCCTTGCTGCTGTGCTTTGGCCAATCCGGATTGTAATAAATCCAGATATCGCCCAACGGCAGATTGAAGAGATTCCCGGCAAATTTCGCTGGTATCACCGATTTCCCCTATCAGATTGCCCAATAGACAACCGCTTTTAAACTCATTTCTTTCCAGTTCCGCGATAAGTTCGTCAAAATAACGCCGTATCGCACCCAGTGCGTCAGTCTCGGATTGTTGCAGATGTGTTGCTAATTGCGCGATAAAAGGATTGATGTAGTGCTGGATAACTTCTGCACCAAAATTTTCTTTACTGCCAAAGTAATTATAAAAAGAGCCTTTGGGAATACTCGCCGCATCGAGAATTTCCTGCAGACCAGTACCATGATAACCTTGCTCCATCAGCATAACTACGCCCTGATTCAGCAGATTTTCCCGGTTGAGTTCTTTTTTATTTACTTTAGACATTCACGGATAATATGACCGGTCGTATTAAATGTCAAGATAAAATGTTATGCCAGCCTGGCAGGTTGCTTGCAACCGGCATCAAACGAAGCAATACAATTGTTGCGCATTCAGACGCCAATGCTTCAGGACACTCACAATGGCTGCAAGACAAGAGCTACAGCACTTGCGTAAGCAACGCACGCCAGTGGAACTGGAGCAGGATATTCCCGTAAAGGCTACAGGCGCAAGCCTATATCTCTTTCGGCCGGGACAGGCTATGCAGCCTGCACCGTTGATCGGCGATATCCTGCCACCGGCCATCAACCGCAATTTTTGCAACGGCGCATGTCGTCATGAGCTTTCCATCGATACCGGGTTCCACTTCCCGGCACAACGCCTGCAATAAACAATCCAGCCCCGGATTGTGGCCGACCAGCAGTACGGACTGCACCGGCTCCGGCAATGCGCTGACCACTTCCAGCAAGGTATCCGGACTGGCTTCGTAAATCCGCTGGTCGAATTGAATGTTTCCGGTGTCGATATCCAGCGCATGCGCGAATATCATAGCAGTTTGATAAGCCCGCAGCGCGGGTGAGCTGATTATCGCCGCAGGCTTATCAGTCTGCCCAGCCAGCCATGCCGCCATTCTGGGTGCATCGGCCTGGCCGCGTTCGGAAAGCGGACGCTCAAAGTCGGTAGCGGCCTGCTGTTTCCAGTCTGATTTTGCGTGCCGCAGCAAGTAGAGTACATGTGGCAAAGTATATTCTCCTGTATTTTTCGCCGGTTCAGGCTGTTAAAGGCTCATGATTTCATTCCAGAGCATCTGATAAGCCTGGCCCGCCTTGCTGTTTTTGGCGAATACAGCTACCGGCTGGCGGTGAATGCCCATCAGTTCTACATCGCTGGCATAAGGAATACAGGTTTTCAGCAGCTGCACATTTGCCGGCGGGTTTTCGATAATCTGTTTATGCAGTCTCTTACGGTTATCGACCATGGAAAAAAATGCCAGAATCCTGGCAGGGTCAACGCCTATTTTTTTACAGAAATCGCAGATCTGCTCCAGCGTGCGCAGCGACAATGTTGTCGGTATCGTCGGCACGATCACCCGGTCAGCGGCATTGAGTATATTCTCCGATATCAATGAAACACCGGGCGGGCAATCCAGAAAAATAAAGTCATATTCCGCTTTCAGCGGCTTCAGAAGTTTGTGTATCTGCATATCCGGATTTTTAAAATCATCCAGCTGCAGGTCGAGATGGCGGTAGGAAAAATCGGCAGGCACGAGGTCGAGGTGTTGATAGTCGGTGCCTTTGATGACATCGTTCAGTGTCTTCTTGTTGGTCAGCAAACCTTTTCCGCCTTTTTTGATCTTCGGCTTGATGCGGAAATAGAAGCTGGCCGCGCCCTGCGGATCCAGATCCCAGACCAGGGTTCTGGCGCCTTCAAGCGCAGCGAGATAGGCCAGATTAACCGTTGTCGTTGTTTTGCCGACGCCGCCTTTGATATTGTAGCAAGCGATTATCTTCATACTGTCCTGCTTTCAGATTGATTGTTCAGACTTAAGGTAACCATGGATGCGGCTTTGTTATCCGGTTGCGCAAATATCCGGAAACGGTGTTCCAGTTCAGCCCGAACCACCGCTTTGCGCGCACTCAGTTTTTCCACAAGAACACCCATCGCAATGATTGTTTTCGCGTCAGCTGATCCTTCCTGCTGCATCTGTTCCGCAAAGCCGCACAGTTGCGCTGTCTGTACGCACAGATCCTGAAAATCGCCCAGATGATCCTGGAGTTGTTTCAGTGTTTTAAGCAGATTTCTGACGCCATCTTCGGGATAAAAATCATGAAAAAACTCGACCAGGTAACGGAATTTTTTACAGGTTTTGCGCAGCTCATGCAAGTCTTCATCATGCGATTCCGGCGTAATCGCACCCCCTTCCCGAAGTATCCGCCGGTATAACTTCAATACGCGGCTGCCGGCAATCTGCCTGACCGGTTTACCGGCATTGGTGGTTTCCGGCGATACGGCTGATTGTGACCCGGCACGCTGCGCCAGAATATTGTCATGATCCAGAATGACGCGCCATTCTTTGATCAACTTCCGGTAGCGTTTTGAATCGAACGCATGGCAAAGCCGGGTATGTTCGATTGTCCAGTGACGCTCAAGAAATGCATGGAAAGGCGCGATATGTTTCTGCATCGCCTTGGGCAGCGTCTGCCTGTACGTGTCAAATTTGAGCAAATAAACATCCAGATCGCGCGTGGGGCCGGTTATCTGACCCAGCCAAAAAAATTCACGCTTGAAATACTCAAACTGTCTGGCGGGAAAAACATGCCTGATCTGACTCAGCAATGACCGGATACGCCTGACCGCCACGCGATAGTCATGCAGAAATTCCGTATCAATCGCATCGCGCAGGCCGGGCTCATTAACCTGCATGATCTGAAACAAATGCCGCAACAGTATCCGAACCGCTTCCCGTGTATTGAGCGAATCATCCAGCTTGCCGGCATCTACCGGCAAGCCCGAATCCGGCACGCGACCCATTGCGGCAAGCAATTCATCCAGCAGTGTCGTCTGCGCACAAGGCAGCTGCAATTGCTCGGTAATATAGTGTCTGACCTGCATGAATGCTTTCCGGTAGCCCCTGACCGGTGAAAGCGTTAATCGCCCGGCAAGCAACGGATGCTCAGCGCGCCCTGTCAAGGCATAGTTTTCCGCCCGAAGTATCGCCACCGTTTTATTTTCCTTATTGAGGATATTGAAATGCCTGCTTTTAACAGCGACGGTCGCAACCGTCATCAGCGCTCTGATACCGAGTATCCCGTCCACAAGCCTGTGGCATGCCCGGTGCGTGATATCTTTTGAGAATTTGGGCGCCCGATCAGCCGGGTATTCGCAGATACAGTCATGGGTTGTCCCGTCACGGACAAAAAATACGCCAGCGCCTTTTTTACGCACGTGTCCAACCGGCATATCCCATCCACATATCTGGTTATTCCGGTATAACCGCCAGTCAAAAGAATCCAGGTAATACCTTTCCAGTTGCGCCTCAGAAACATCGTGTGCCGGATATGCCCGGCGCAGTGATTCAAATAGCGATGCTACGTCAGTGTCCTGTCCGAGTGTGAATACTGTGCTCTGCGGAGATTTCATGCTGTATATGCTGGCAACACCGCCCCGCTAACTTAAAAGTAAGAAAACCCGATGTAAAAAGATCCGCCTCCACCTAAACTGATACACCACCGTTCCTGGCAATGTATTGCATAAGAATTATGCGAATCACAATAACACATTGTAATACAATCTTCTTTCAAATCCAGCCGTAAAATATGACAGAAATTCCTTCTGCGCCGGAATACAGCGTATCATTGTTTTATGACCTACTTCTATCAGGGAGAAGTTTTAAATGCTGGAATCGTCATTACGCATCGGTTCGATCGCGGGGATCCGAATCGGCGTTCATTACACATGGTTTATTGTTTTCTTCCTGCTCAGCAGCGCGCTCGCCGCTTTTTTCAGGGAAACACACACCGAATGGTCCGGAAGTACGATAGTGTTGACAGCCGTACTGACCACACTGATGTACTTTGTCAGTATCGTCCTGCACGAACTGGGGCACAGCCTGGTCGCGATCGCCCGCGGCGTTGAAGTGCGCGCAATCACGCTGTTTATCTTCGGCGGTATTGCGCAAGCGGAAGAAGACGCCGATACCGCGGCAACCGAGTTCTACATTGCCATTGCCGGCCCGCTGGTCAGCCTTGTGCTGGCCGCACTGTTTTATATGCTATCCGCCTGGTCAGTACCCTACAGCGCCACTTTCACTGAAGCGTTTAACTGGCTCGCCACGATTAACTTCGTTCTGGCGATATTCAATTTAGTCCCCGGTTATCCGCTCGACGGCGGCCGTGTTTTCCGCGCGTTAATCTGGCGGATGACGGGAAATCCGGACAAAGGCACACGCTGGGCGGTACTGGGCGGAAAGATCGTTGCATTCGGCCTGATGCTTTCGGGGGCGCTGATCGGACTGCTGCCCGGCATGCTGATCAATGGGTTATGGCTCATCGCAATAGGCTGGTTTCTGTTTGCCGCAGCCGAAGGCAGCCGACGTGCGTACTTTACGCAGCGTCTGGCCGCGCATGTTCAGATCGGCGAAGTAATGAAAAAGGAAATACCGACGGTATCCGCAGATACGTCTATCGTGCAATGGATAGACGGGCAAATGCTGCGCACCGGCCAGCGCTCGGCATTGGTGGTTGAAGACAATCAACCGGTCGGCCTGATCACACTCAATGACATTATTCGGTGTCCGCGCGTGCAGTGGCCTGAAACACCGGTGCGCGCGAAGATGACGCCGGTGAGCCGTCTTCACACGGCACAACCGTCCAACAGCATACTCGAGGTATTGCAGATCATGCGCGAACACAACATTAATCAGGTACCTGTGGCAAACGAAGAAAATATCGTGGGCTGGATTGACCGCGAGCATTTATTGAAAATCATCCAATTGCACAGCGCGGTGGAACGGTAACGCCGCACCACAAGGTACCCCCCAAAGATACCCCGAATGGTTTTATTCAAAACTCACCAGCGTGAACTGAAAAATAGCCGGATCGGTCAGTGTCAGAATCACATTATTCACAATTGTCATTTCATCGATCATGACAGACGGAATCATTAACGTGCCGTTCCCGGCTGAAAAATCCGCCCTGTTTCCAGGTACTGCTGATAAAGGCGTAACGCTGGCCGGATCAAGCTCGAACACGATGCCGGACTCAGCCGCAACAAGCTTCAACCGGACATCAAAATAATTGCCATTGCCGGTATCGACGGCAAAACTCACCGTACTGCCGTCAAAAACACCCGTCACGTCATGCACGTCGATATGGCTGATAACGACAAAATTTTCAACCTGAGGGATATTTGCGTCACATCAAAATTAACCGTCGGTGTGGCGGATAATGCACCGCCAAAATTGACTCTTTGCAGTGCCGCAATCGCATCGAATACAGCCATGCCATCATAAAGAATTTTTGCAAACACCGTAAAACCGCCATTCTGGAAATCCAGATTTGCTGAATTATCTACAAGGCTGACAAACCACTGATTGACTGCGCTATCCGGATCACCGCCCACCTTGGCCATAGCTACGGTACCCCGCGTATTGGAAATACCAAACTCATTTTTAATTGGATCAAACACATCCACTGCGGATACTTTAGCGCCCGTATCGCTGCCGGTTACTCTGAATCCGCCGCCCTGAACCACGAAACCGGGTATGCTGCGATGAAAAATACCCTGTGTATACGCGCCACTGTCAACATAACGGAGAAAATTGGCGACCGTTCCGGGCGCCTGCCGCTCAAACAGTTCCATGCAGAAATGCCCCATAGTGCTGTTGAAGCAGGCCACGGGATTAGCTTGGGAAAACCCCGGGAATATGAACAGGATAACAAACAGGATTATTCTTGAATGATTCTGAAAAAAGACCATAGCTGACTGACTGGGAAGTTTAGTGTGTTGATGAATAATGGTTCATTATACGAGTGTCTCAATTGCGCGGTGGACATATTTTTCGCCGCATCATGTCTAACTGTCTAACATAAACGGGATTCTCTGCTGTGCACCGATCGTTTCCTGTATCCGGAAACAGGCTGCAACATTCTTGAACAGCATGGCTTTTTATCATTAAAAAGGAATTTGTTAAAAATCCATTTTGCAATTATTATTACATAACGATCCGTTCCGGCATGTATTAAAAAGCCGCATACGCTGATTTCATTCGATATCTAACTGTTATGGAGATGACCAATGAAACGCCTTGCCTCCCCCCACTCCCGGTTGAAAGAACGTTATGATGCTATCGTCATTGGATCAGGTTACGGCGGCGGTATCGCCGCATCCCGGCTGGCAAGAATGCAGCGCGGCGACGGCAGCAGGCTCAATATATGCCTGCTGGAACGGGGCCGGGAAATACAAACCGGCGAATATCCGGATACGCTGCTCGAAGCCGGCAAAGAATTTCAAATCAATTTTCACGACAAGCATATCGGTGAATGGACCGGCATGTTCAATCTGTATGCCAACAAGGATATGAATGTCATTGTGGGCTGCGGGCTGGGCGGTACTTCACTGATCAACGCCAATGTCTCGCTGAAGGCGGATGACCGTGTTTTTGAAGATCCGTGCTGGCCCGATGAAATCCGTCAGGATAAGGAACGCCTGACAGCCTGCTATGACCGCGCACTGAAAATGCTCGGCGCCACACCGTTTCCCGATGGCCAGAACGGCATACCGCTCCTGCCCAAGGTCGAGGCGCAAAAAAATTCGGCCAAAGCGGTGAACCGGCCGCTGACCTTTCCGCCGATCAATGTAACGTTTAAAGACCGGATCAATGAAGCCGGTGTGTATCAGCCGGCCTGCACCTACTGCGGCGATTGCGTGTCAGGGTGCAATTACGGCGCAAAAAACACCACACTGATGAATTATCTGCCGGATGCCTGGAATAATGGCGTGGAAATCTACACCCAGATCGCGGTGCGCTGGCTGGAAAAAGACGGTGACGACTGGCTGGTGCACTGTCAGATCATGGACGTCGGACGCGAAGCATTTGATGCACCCGATCTGGTATTGCGCTGCAGGCAGGTTTTCCTGGGCGCCGGAACACTGGGCACGACCGAGATTCTGCTGCGTTCGAAAGAAAAAGGCTTGTCTTTATCACATCAGGTCGGCGCGCATTTTTCATCCAACGGCGATGTACTGGGGTATGGATTCAATAACGATGTGCCTGTCAATGCCATCGGCTTCGGCAATCAGCCGGTCGGAAAAATCGATCCGGTCGGACCGTGCATCACGACCGTGATCGATGACCGGAACACCGAAAATTTAGAACAGGGCCTGATACTGGAAGAAGGCAGCCTGCCGGGCGCGCTCAGCAGCATACTGCCCGGATTGATGTCGGCTGCCGCCAGACTGATCGGCACTGACACCGACAGCGGATTGAAGGACGAACTCGGCGAACATGCGCGTGTTGCGGAAAGTCTGGTGCGCGGCGCCTATCACGGCGCTGTGCATAACACTCAGGTGTACCTGATCATGAGCCATGACGACTCGGATGGCCGCCTGGTACTGCGTAACAATACGATTAACGTCGACTGGCCGGGCGTCGGCGACAAACCGGTATTCAAGCGCGACAACGATTTCATGAAACGCGTCACCGCAGCCAATGGCGGCACTTACATTCCCAATCCGACCTGGACGGAAGCATTGAACAACAGCCTGATCACGGTGCATCCGCTCGGCGGCTGCGGCATGGGCAAGGATGCTGAAACCGGCGTCGTGGATCATCGCGGCAGAGTGTACAGCGGCACGACCGGCACTGCAGTACATCAGGGGCTGTATGCCGTTGATGGCAGCGCATTGCCGCGTTCCGTTGGCGTCAATCCGCTGTTGACGATTTCCGCGCTGGCCGAGCGCAGCATGGAACTGATGGCCGAAGCGGAAGGCTACAGCTATGATTTCACCAGCCTGTCACAGCCCCGTGAGACGGAACCCGCCACAATTGGCGTGCGTTTCACCGAAACCATGCGCGGCTGGTGGGCGGAGAACGGTGATTTCGAAACAGCCATGCGTTCCGGCAAGGAAGACGGCAACAGTATTGATTTCACGCTGACCGTCAGTGTTTATGACCTGGATGCCCTGATTCAAAAGAACGGCGACTATAGCGGCGGTATGATCGGCACGGTCAACGCGCCGGGGCTTTCCGCTTCCCCGATGACAGCGACGAATGGCGTGTTCAACCTGTTCGCGCGCGATCCGCAGCGGATTGGCCAGGAATATATGAAATACCGTTTCCAGATGCATTCGGAAGAAGGCAAGACCTGGTGTTTTGACGGTTTCAAAATTATCCATAATGACTATGGCATCGATATCTGGTCCGACACCACCACCATGTATGCCACTCTCTACGAAGGCCCGGACACTACCAGCCCGGTCAAGGGGCGCGGCATACTGTACATTCAGCCCCATGATCTAGTACGCCAGCTGACCACGATCAACGCGATTGGAACACCAACGGCAGCGGAACGCCTGAAAGCAATTTCACGCTTTGGTCTTTACTTCGCCGGCGATCTTTACCATATCTATGGCGGCGTATTCGCCCCTCCGCAGTATCTGGATGCGGATGCGCCGCCGCGCAAAAAACGCACCCTGCGCGTTGGCGCGCCGGAAGTGCATAATTTTAAGGCGGTTGACGGCGTGCCGCTGCGTCTGACACGTTATCAGGGCGGTAAAAAAGGCCCGCTGCTGATGGTGCATGGTGCGGGGGTTTCCAGCAAGATCTTCACCACCGATACTATCGATACCAATCTGCTGGAGTATCTCTATGCCAATGGTTATGACTGCTGGCTGCTGGAAATGCGCATCAGTATCGATCTGCCCAGCGCGAATCAGGCCTGGACGCTGGATGACATTGCCCGCCACGACTACCCGGCCGCGATTGAAACCATCATGAATATCACGGGCAGTCCGGATGTACAGGCTTTTGTACACTGTGTCGGCTCGACAACATTCTTTATGGCCATGATGAGCGGTCTGCAGCATGTACGCACCATAGTCGCATCGCAGGTCGGCCCGCATCACACAGTTTCCCGGTCTGCACGCCTGAAGGCGGGATTGTATTTACCGACACTGCTCGATACCTTTGGTATTAAATCGATGACGGCCTATACCGACAACACAGGCAACTGGCTGAGCAAGCTTTATGACAAAACGCTCAACCTGCAATACTTTGAACGCGGGGAACGCTGTTCAAGCGCCGTATGCCACCGGATCAGTTTCATGTATTCCCTGTTGTACAAACATGACCAGTTGAACCGTCTGACGCATGACAATCTGCATGAATTATTCGGTATCTGCAATATGGATATCCTGAAACATCTGGCGCTATGCGCACGGGAGAAGAAAATCGTCAGCGCTGATGGCAAGGATATCTATCTGCCGAACTGGGACAAGCTCAACATACCGATTACTTTTATCCATGGCGCGGAAAATGCAAGTTACCTGCCTGAATCAACCGAACGCAGCTTTAAAAAACTGGTTGAAGTCAACGGCGCTGAAAAGTATGCCCGCCATGTCATTCCGGATTATGGTCATATCGACTGTATTTTCGGCAGGAATGCGGTTCAGGACGTTTATCCGCATATCCTGTCCGCTTTGGATAAGACCGGTGTCTGAGATCAATCGCAAATAACCGGATTAACCGCCTCGGCTCCTTCGCAAAGCCGAGGCCGCGGAATCCTCTTTAACTTTGACACCATGCAGCACCCGGGAAACCACAACACCGCGCAAAAAGATGGCATCACGCCTCTCACACATATACCTATTGTCAATGCATGGAAGATCGCGATAAACCGCCAGAAAAATTACTGATCCGAGAAAAATTCTTTTACCTTATCCATCCACGATTTGGCCCGGGGGCTGTGACGGGAATTGTCTTTCTGGCTGATGGCTTCAAGCTCCTCAAGCAGTTCTTTCTGACGTGAGGTCAGACTCACAGGTGTTTCGACAATCACATGACACAGCAAATCACCTTTATTGTGGCTGCGTACACCTTTAATACCCTTGCTGCGCAGGCGGAAAATTTTGCCGGTTTGTGTTTCAGCAGGCACCTTGATTTTAGCGTGGCCCTCGAGTGTCGGTATTTCAATTTCGCCACCCAATGCCGCCGTCGTAAAACTGATCGGTATTTCACAATGCAGGTGATCGCCGTCTCTCTGAAAGACAGAATGCGACGCCAGATGGATAATCACATACAAATCACCCGGCGGTCCGCCGTTGGTTCCGGCCTCGCCTTCTCCACTGACACGAATCCGGTCACCATCGTCGACACCGGCGGGAATTTTTACATTCAGGGTCTTGTGTTGTTTTACGCGGCCTGCACCATGACAGGTCGTGCACGGATGCGTAATAATTTTGCCACTGCCATAGCATTTCGGGCAGGTCTGCTGAATTGAGAAAAATCCCTGCTGCATTCTGACCTGGCCGTGACCGTTACACGTCGGACAGGTTTTGGGTGTGGTGCCGGGTTTGCTGCCGTCACCATGGCAGGTATCGCAGACAGCCATCGTGGGGATGCGAATTTTTGTCTCAGTGCCATGCGCCGCCTGTTCCAGTGAGATCTCCAGACTGTAGCGCAGATCGGCACCTCTGTGCACACTGGAGCGCCCGCCACGGGCACCACTAAAGATGTCGCCAAAAATATCGCTGAAAGCATCCGCAAATCCCTGAGCACCCGCCCCACCTGCGGCGCTGGCATCCACACCTGCGTGGCCAAACTGATCGTAAGCGGCGCGTTTACTGGAATCGGACAATATTTCGTAAGCTTCCTTGGCTTCCTTGAACAATTCTTCGGATTTGGCATCGCCCGCGTTTCTGTCGGGATGATGTTTCATCGCCAGCTTGCGATAAGCTTTCTTGATAGCACTTTCATCGGCATCCCGATTAACACCGAGCACTTCATAATAGTCGCGCTTAGCCATGGATCAATCCTGCCGTGATAAAGTTGATTCTGATGCTTACAATGATGTGAGGAGATTGCAAATACATAGCGTTTACTTTTGTGTGTTGAATAAATGCCAAAACGCAGAGTGCGAAAAGAGCGTTGTGTTCCCTCTTTTCTCTGCTCTGCGTTTGGCAAAGACGGCTGACTTTATTTTTTGTCCTTCACTTCCTCAAACTCGGCGTCAACGACATCGCCTTCAACCGTTTTCTCACGGCTGCCTGACGATGATGACCGGCCGGCAGCTCCGGCATCGTCATCGGAATGCGCCTGCTGCGCACCGCCCTGCTGATTCTGGTACATCTTCTCGGCGAGTTTATGTGAAGCTTCAGTCAGCGCCTGTGTTTTTGCATCGATTTCATCCTTGTTGTCCGATTTCAATGCAGCTTCAGCGTCCTGCAGTGCCGCCTCGACTTTGGCTTTCTCGTCAGCATTCAGTTGATCGCCATACTCTTTCATCGATTTTTTGACGGAATGGATAATAGCGTCGCACTGATTACGGCTGGACACCAGTTCCAGAATCCTGTGGTCTTCTTCCGCATGCGCTTCGGCATCTTTCACCATGCGATTGATTTCGTCTTCGGACAGACCCGAACTGGCCTGGATTTTGATTTTATTTTCCTTGCCGGTCGCCTTGTCTTTTGCCGATACGTGCAGAATACCATTGGCATCGATATCGAAGGCCACTTCAATTTGCGGCATGCCGCGTGGTGCAGTGGGAATATCCGTTAAATTGAACTGCCCCAGGCTTTTGTTACCGGATGCCATCTCGCGCTCGCCCTGCAACACATGAATAGTCACAGCCGTCTGATTGTCATCCGCAGTGGAAAAAACCTGCTGCGCTTTGGTCGGAATCGTCGTGTTTTTCTGGATCAGTTTGGTCATGACCCCGCCGAGCGTTTCAATACCCAAAGACAATGGTGTCACATCGAGCAGTAATACATCCGTAACGTCACCCTGCAGCACGCCACCCTGAATGGCCGCACCCACGGCAACGGCTTCGTCAGGATTGACGTCTTTACGCGGCTCTTTGCCGAAGATTTCCTTGACCTTTTCCTGTACTTTAGGCATCCGGGTTTGACCACCCACCAGAATCACATCATCAATTTGTGACGCACTGATACCCGCATCCTTGATCGCGACACGGCAGGGTTCTGCTGTCCGCTCAATCAATTCCTCCACCAGACTTTCCAGCTTGGCGCGGGTGATTTTGATGGCCATATGCTTGGGACCGCTTGCATCGGCGGTGATATACGGCAGATTCACTTCGGTCTGCTGGGCGGACGATAATTCGATTTTGGTTTTTTCCGCAGCATCTTTCAGACGTTGCAATGCCAGCATATCCTTTTTCAAGTCAATGCCGTTCTCCTTCCTGAATTCGTCGACCAGATATTCGATAACGCGCGAATCGAAATCCTCACCACCGAGGAATGTGTCGCCATTGGTTGCCAGTACTTCAAACTGATGTTCGCCATCAATATCCGCAATTTCGATAATTGAAATATCGAATGTACCGCCACCCAGGTCATAAACGGCGATTTTGCGGTCGCCTTCCTTTTTATCCATGCCGAAAGCAAGCGCTGCCGCGGTCGGCTCGTTGATAATCCGCTTGACCTCAAGTCCGGCGATTTTGCCTGCATCCTTAGTCGCCTGACGTTGGGAGTCATTGAAATAAGCAGGTACGGTAATCACCGCTTCGGTTATCGGTTCGCCCAGATAATCCTCTGCGGTTTTTTTCATTTTCTTGAGCACCTGAGCGGAAACTTCGGGAGGCGCAATTTTTTTGTCTCTTACTTCGACCCAGGCATCGTTATTGCCTGCCTTGACGATCTTGTAAGGCACCATTTTAATGTCTTTTTGCACCATATCTTCGTCAAACCGGCGGCCGATCAGACGTTTTACCGCAAACAGAGTGTTTTTCGGATTGGTGACCGCCTGTCGTTTAGCTGATGCACCAACCAGAATCTCATTGTCTTCCGTATACGCAACGATGGAAGGCGTCGTGCGCGTGCCTTCGGAGTTTTCGATCACCTTGGGCTTGCCATTTTCCATAATCGCAACACAGGAATTGGTCGTTCCCAAATCGATACCGATAATTTTTGCCATGTCTAAATCCTTATAAATTTAAAAGCTGTCTATGAATTAAATGGATAAATGGAGTTGTTTTACTGAATTTCAAGCCGGTCTTAACAAAATGTTCCCGTCTCAGAACCTGTTCAAGATTTCGATCAAGGGGTTCAGTACAAGGCAAAATTGAACAAAAAAGCGGAGCATACTTGCGTGCAGTATGTGAAATTTTGAGTTCGATTTTAACGCCGCAATGCACCCTGCAGTGAGATCTTGAACAAGTTCTCAGGCATCTTTTGCTTTCGACACCATCACAAGCGCGGGCCGAATCACGCGTTCATGCAGTTTGTAGCCTTTCTGCATGACTTGCACGACAGTATTGGGCTCAAGCTCGGAATCAACGGTACACATGGCCTGGTGCTGATGCGGATCGAATTTCTCTCCGGCCGGATCAATCGTTTTAATGTTGAATTTGTCAAAAACCGCGGTTAACTGCTTTTGTGTCAGCTCCATACCGTTCTTGTAGCTTTCTACGCTGGCGTTTTCAACAGCCAGCGCGGCATCAAGACTATCCATGACCGTCAGCAACTCAGTGGAAAAATTTTCAACCGCATATTTATGCGCATTGGAAACATCGGTTTGAGCACGCCTGCGCACATTTTCAGTCTCGGCTTTAGCGCGCAGCCAGGCATCGTGATGTTCGGCCGCTTTACGCTCGGCATCTTTCAATAACTGCGCCGGATCAGGTTGTTCTCCCTGTCCTCTTTGTCCGGCTTCGTCCTGAATGCTTGTCCGTATGATTTCATCAGCCTCTGGAGAGGACTCATTTTTTGTATTGTCCGGTAATTCTCCGGATTCACCGGATTGCGTATCTTGCGGATTCTGTGAATTTTGCATTGTACCTCCTGATAATTATCCCGGAGTTATTGGGATTGTTTTACCGATTTCAAGCCCCTTTTATGCGATTTTCCACACAAGAATTCGGCTTCGTTTTTTAACACATTGATTTATAGCAGAATCACTCCGCATCAACGTTTATTCTGCGTGCGAGCGTACTGGCCTTGCCGGTGTAGTTGTGCGGCGTCATCGTCAGCAGTTTGTTTTTCTCCGCTTCAGGAATATCCAGTCCGCGAATGAACTGATGCAGCATGGCCTGAGTAATACCACCTTTACCGCGCGTCAACGCCTTGAGCTGTTCATAGGGATGCGGCACGGCGTACCGGCGCATGATGGTTTGAATCGGCTCGGCGAGGACTTCCCAGGCATTATCCAGGTCTCTGGCGAGTTGATCAGGATTGGCTTCCAGTTTATTCAAGCCTTTGCTGCACGCGTCATAGGCCAGCAGAGTATGGCCCAGCGCCACGCCCATATTGCGCAGTACGGTCGAATCCGTAAGATCCCGCTGCCAGCGTGAAACAGGCAGTTTTTCGCTCAAGTGCCGCAGCAGCGCGTTCGCAATCCCGAGATTGCCTTCCGAATTTTCAAAATCAATCGGGTTGACTTTATGCGGCATGGTCGAAGAACCCACTTCATTGGCGTTTGTTTTCTGCTTGAAAAAACCGAGCGAAATATACCCCCAGACATCGCGGTTCAGATCCAGCAAAATGGTATTGATACGCGCATA
>CAZTCY010000061.1:0-19006 GCA_964612715.1 uncultured Nitrosomonas sp.
TTCAGTGAGATCTTGAACAGGTTCTAAAACAAACATAAAACGCAAATGCATCAAATCGGAATCGACAGCGTATCTGACCACTCACACTCATTAATTAATAGGTGCGCCTTTGAGGCGGAAACGAGTCCACCGTCAGTGGTTTCAGCCGCACGGGTTTGTAATCCAGACGATGACCTTCACTGAAAAACAGCGTATGCCTCAACCAGTTGTCGTCATCACGCTCAGGAAAATCGTCGCGCGCATGCGCGCCGCGGCTTTCGCGCCGCGCCTCGGCTGAAATCATCGTGGCGACAGCGACTTCCATCATATTATCAAGTTCCAGCGCCTCAATGCGCGCCGTATTGAACACTCTGCTTTTGTCCTTGATTTCAGTCCGGCCTACCTGTTCAGCCACTGCCTTGATCTTTTCCACACCCTGCAGCAGGGTATCTTCAAACCGGAAAACACCGCAATAGGTCTGCATGGTTTTACACAGCGCATCGGTCACCTGCGCGACATTCTCACCGTCCGTCTGATTTTCCAGGCGCGCAAGCCGGCTCAGCGATTTATCCGCCGCGTCAACGGGCAGCGGCTTGTGGTGCGGGTTGATTTTCAAATCCTCGATAATCTGATTCGCCGCCGCCCGTCCGAAAACAACCAGATCCAGCAACGAATTCGTGCCCAGCCGGTTGGCGCCATGCACGGAAACGCAGGCGCACTCACCCACGGCATAAAATCCTGTCACCACTTCCTCCGGTCCCGTTTTATAGGGCGCGACAACCTGGCCATTGTAATTGGTCGGTATTCCGCCCATCATATAGTGCGCAGTGGGCACGACAGGTATCGGATCGTGGATCGGGTCAGCATGCGCAAATTTCATGGCCAGCTCACGGATTCCCGGCAATCGCGACTTAATGATCTCCGCACCCAGATGATCCAGTTTTAACAGCAAATGATCACGCTCGTCACCACAACCACGGCCTTCCTTGATTTCAATGGTCATCGCGCGCGCCACCACATCACGGCTGGCCAGATCCTTGGCATTGGGCGCATAACGCTCCATAAAACGCTCGCCGTCCCTGTTGATGAGATAACCCCCCTCGCCGCGCACCGCCTCGCTGATCAGCACGCCAACGCCATGAACCCCAGTCGGATGGAACTGCCAGAACTCCATGTCTTCGAGCGGGATACCGGCGCGCGCAGCCATGCCCAACCCATCGCCGGTATTGATCAGCGCATTGGTATTCGCCTGAAAAATGCGCCCGCCGCCGCCCGTTGCAAACAACGTAGCCTTGGCCTGCAATAGCATGACTTCACCGGTTTCCATTTCCATCGCAGTCACGCCGAGCACATCGCCCTGTTCATCACGAATCAGATCCAGCCCCATCCATTCCACAAAAAACTGGGTGTTGGCGCTGACATTACGCTGATAAAGCGTATGCAGCAACGCATGACCGGTGCGGTCAGCCGCCGCACACGAGCGCGTCGCCTGCGCACCGCCAAAATTCTGCGATTGACCGCCAAACGGACGCTGATAAATCTTGCCGTTTTCCAGCCGGTCGAACGGCATGCCGAAATGTTCCAGTTCATACACCACTTCATTCGCCTGGCGGCACATAAACTCGATGGCATCCTGATCGCCGAGATAATCGGAACCCTTGACCGTATCGTACATATGCCAGTGCCAGTTATCTTCGGTCACATTGCCCAGTGACGCCGCGATACCGCCCTGCGCTGAAACCGTATGCGATCGTGTCGGAAAAACCTTGGACAGCACCGCCACTTTGAGTCCGGCTTCGGATAACCGCAATGCCGCACGCATACCGGCTCCGCCAGCGCCAACGATAACCACGTCGAATTTTCTTTTTACGATTGCCACATCAGCTCCACAAAATCTCCGCCGCCCATACCAGGTAAGCCAGCAAAGCAATAATCACCAGAATCTGTAATGTCAGACGCACCGCCGTCGGCTTGACATAGTCCATCAGCACATTGCGCACACCTACCCACGCATGCCAGAACAAAGCCGCAAAAAACAGAAACGTTGCGATACGCATCCATGAATGCTTGAACATGCCTGACCATGCTGCATGATCCCCGGGTGCGTCAATTCCTATCATCACTGCCAGCACCACAATATAGACGGCCATAAAGACCGCTGTGATCCGCTGCGCCAGCCAGTCCCGCAGTCCATAGTGCGCACCCGTCACAATGCGGCTGGATTGTCCTACCATAACGCCACCCCCATCAACAAGGTCAACAGAACGCTGATTGCCAGCACCCACTTGCTGGTGGCGCGCGCCTGATCAAGCGCAATGCCGTAATGCAGATCCAGCGCCAGAAAACGGATACCCGCACACAGATGATGCAGATAAAACCAGATAAACATCACCAGCAGCAGTTTTAAGCCCGGATGCTGTACAGCCGCCTGCACCGCTGCAAAACTTTCCGGCGATTTCAGCAGCATATGCAGTCCATACAACAGTAAAGGAATACCCGGAAAAAAAAGCAGTACACCGCTGATGCGATGCATAATGGATACGATAGCCGGCAATGGCTGGGTGATCTTGAAGAGATCCAGGTGCTTGGGGCGTTTATGTTTTAACTTCGCTTCCATGCGTGAAGACCCTAAAGTGATAAATTTCCGAACTGGCACGCCAGGTACACATTTTCATGGCAAGTTTAGTCTGTAATACCGCATGACACAAGCCATAACTCTCCGCCGGATGCCACCGGATACCATAGGACTACGCCGATTTGACTGAATCTCAAAATCATGGACAATCTATTCATCGCTAACACAATAACGCAATGCCCGGTCATTCCTATGGATTCGGATACGCTCAGAACCATCCGCCGCTCGATCAATCAAGCCTATCGCGCCAGCGAAGCCTTAACAGTGCAATGCCTGCTGGCACAGTTGGCTGGCTATCCGGCCGATACAGCTGCCCTGCATGCACAGAAACTGCTTGAGAAAATACGCCATAAGACCGACCGGAAAACGCAACCCGGCGCCTGGCAGTCGATCACACAGGCATTTCTGACAGAATATCAACTCAGCAGCGATGAAGGCATCGCGTTGATGAATATTGCCGAAGCCTTATTACGCATTCCGGACAAGGCTACACAGGATCGTTTTCTGGCCGACCGGTTGAGCGCAGCGGACTGGCATCCGCGTTTTCATCATGACGATTTATTGACGCGCCTGGCAACCGATGCGCTGGTTCTATCCGGATCACTGGAACGGCGCCAGTTGCAGATACAGGTGGACCCGCACACGCAGTTTCATACCCTCATCGAAAAACTGCTGTTGCGTCTGGGGCAACCCGTGATACGTGTCGCCCTCAAAAAGGCGATGCATATTCTTGGCACACAATTTGTATTTGCGGAAACCATCGAACAGGCCCTGCGCAAATCCGCCGATATGGCCGGAAATACCGCGTATGGCACGCGCCATTCATTCGATATGCTCGGAGAGGCCGCGCTTACGGCAACGGATGCCGATCGTTTTTTTGCGGCGTATCAACAGGCGATCACACAATTGGCGGCAACACACCGGGCGCTTGACGATGACAATCATAACGCCCTCTACGCAAGACCGAGTATTTCCATCAAGCTTTCCGCGCTTTATCCACGCTATGAGCCGCTGCAACACAAGCATGCCATACCCGAACTGACAGTCAGGCTGTCGCAGCTTGCCATTCAGGCGCGCAGCGCGGGCATCGCGCTGACTATCGATGCCGAAGAAAGCGAGCGCCTGGAAATGGCATTGGATATTTTCGCTGCGGTTTTCAGGCATCCGCAACTGGATGGCTGGCCCGGATTAGGTCTGGCTGTGCAGGCCTATCAGAAGAGCGCCGTTCAGGTCATCCACTGGCTTGCGGAACTGGCGAAATGCAGAAACCGCAGAATACCCGTCAGGCTGGTCAAAGGCGCGTACTGGGACAGCGAAATCAAGCGCACGCAGGAAAACGGCCTTGACGGCTATCCCGTATTTACCCGCAAATCAGCAACCGATATCAGTTACCTGGCCTGCGCGCAGTTGCTGATCAACGCGCCGGATTATTTTTTTCCGCAATTCGCCACACATAACGCACATACCGTTGCCGCCATTATGCAGATGGCGCACAACCATCCCGGTTATGAATTTCAGCGCCTGCACGGCATGGGCGATGCGCTGTATCAGACCGTTGAAACCCATACCGGCCAGCCCATTCCCTGCCGCATATACGCGCCCGTTGGCGGATACCAGGATCTGCTCCCCTATCTGGTGCGGCGTTTGCTTGAAAACGGCGCCAATACGTCTTTTATCCATCAGGCGGAAAATCCGGATATTCCCATTGATGACGTCATCCGCGATCCGGTCGCCGTCTGGCTGAACGGCGCGCAAACCGGATTACCGCTACCCGCTGAAATTTATGGCGCCCGGCGCCGTAACGCGCAAGGACTGAATCTGGCTGATCCACAGACCCGGAAACAGATTCAGCAGGACTGGGATCAGCTTGCGGACAGCTATCACCAGGCTGTTCCGTGGATTAACGGCAAAGCGCACACAGGCCGGGCGCAAACGATTGCCGCGCCCTACGATCACCAGGAAATCGTTGGCGAAGTGGTCTACGGCAACCCGGAAACGGCTGCGGATGCACTGGATGCCGCGGTCGCCGGTTTTGAAGACTGGCGTGTGCAACCCGTTGAAGACCGCGTGGCCTGTCTGCTGAAAGCCGCCGATTTCATGGAACAGCAACGCATGGCGCTGGTATCGCTTTGCGTGCGGGAAGGCGGGCGCACGATCAGGGATGCGCTGGCTGAAGTGCGTGAAGCGGTCGATTTTTGCCGCTATTATGCGGCGAACGCACTGGAATTGTTCGGCAAGCCCATCAATCTGCCGGGGCCAACCGGAGAAACCAATCAGCTGCGTTATTCAGGACGGGGCGTTTTTGTGTGCATCAGCCCCTGGAATTTCCCGATCGCCCTATTTACCGGTCAAATTGCTGCGGCGCTGGTCGCCGGTAATACGGTTATCGCCAAACCCGCCGAGCGCACCACGCTGACCGCAATGGCCTGTGCGCGCATTTTCTATCAGGCCGGCATTCCGGAATCGGCTTTGCACTTCCTGCCCGGCAAAGGTGCCGAAATCGGCCCCCGGTTGCTCGGAGACAGCCGTATTGCAGGCGTCGCTTTTACCGGCTCCACCGCAACCGCACAATGGATCAATCGGCAATTGGCCGGTCACCCCGTCATAATCCCGTTCATCGCGGAAACCGGCGGCCAGAATGTGCTGATCGCCGACAGTTCGGCACACAAAGAGCAATTAGTGCAGGATGCTGTGCTATCCGCATTCAACAGCGCCGGACAACGTTGCTCGGCGTTGCGGGTATTGTTTGTGCCGCATGAAACTGCAGATCAGATCAAGGCACTGTTGATCGGCGCAATGCAGCAATTGCGGCTGGGTTCCCCCGCCGATTATGCCATCGACATCGGCCCCGTTATCAGCCCGTCCGCAGTGGCGCAGCTCAAAACCCATATCCACCATATGCGCGCACTGGGCAACACGATTTATCAATTGCCCCTGCTTTCCGGCACGACCTACTTCCAGACAGGCTATTTTTATCCACCGACACTGATCGAATTGAATGCTATGCAACAGCTGCGCGAAGAAGTCTTCGGACCGGTACTGCATCTCGTCCGCTATGCTTCCAATGAACTGGATGCCGTCATCCAGGCTGTCAACGCCAGCGGTTACGGACTGACGCTGGGCATACACAGCCGCATTCAGCGCACGATTGAAACCGTCAAGCAACACGCCCGGGTCGGCAATATCTATATCAACCGCAATATGATCGGTGCCGTGGTCGGCGTGCAGCCATTTGGCGGCATGGGCCTGTCCGGCACCGGACCCAAAGCAGGCGGCCCGGATTATCTGCGCCGTTTTGCCGTGGAACAGACGGTTACCGACAATGTCGCAGCATTCGGCGGCAATACCGGTTTGCTGGCGCAGAGTCTGCGCTGATAGAACACCGGATACCGGCAATCCACCTGGACTATCCGAAGCGGAAACGATACGCTAAAATGAACCGGCAGTTTCCACCACTTAAATTCTTTATTTCTATCATGCAACTGGATTTGTCACCCCTGCAGAAAGCCGCCGTATCCTTGTCAGATGCCATACGGCATGCCTGCGACCCAGTGTTTATGAACAGTCTGAATGCATCCCAGCGCAAACTGATCATCGCAGGTGTCATACAAAACTTTGAATTCAGTTATGAACTCAGCTGGAAATTCATAAAACGCTGGCTCAATAACAATGTCGGCAGCACCTATACCGATGGCGTCACGCGGCGTGAATTATTCCGTCTTGCCGCACAACACCAATTGATTGACGACGTGGACCAATGGATGATTTTTCATGCGGCCCGCAACCAGACATCGCATACTTATAACGAAGCTATCGCCATGGAAATTTTTGAAACATCCCAACAATTCGTGCACACATTAAAAAGCCTGGTCGAAATACTGCAATTAAAGAATGATTGATCTACCGCCAGACGCTATGAAACAGGTCACTGACATTCTCCGTCAGCTTGTACCTCATACTGAAGTCCGGGCATTCGGATCGCGTGTCAGTGGAACTTCAAGAGTGCATTCGGACCTTGATCTGGTTATTATTGACACACAAAAACTGCCCCAAGCACTGTATTATCAATTGCAGGAAGCCTTTATGGAGTCGGAATTACCCATTCGGGTCGATGTTCTTGACTGGCATCGCATCACCCCGGAATTCCGCAAAAACATCGAAAAACAGTATGCAATTATCCAGCCGTACAATCATAATTCTTGATACATCCCCACGGTTTCAACGCACCCTCATAATCCGAGGTTGGTTTAGAACCTGTTCCGGTTCCGGAAAATCGCATCAATGTAAGCCTTATCGATTATTGCCTGATAGTACACCCCTGCAAGGAAAGTGCGGCACACACCCAATTACACACATATATATTGATGATTCTATTGACTAATCTCTATATTATTTATAAAACCGGTCTTGCGCTCCCTATCAATACCATGTGAGAATCGTTATCCGTGGTATTTTTATTACGCCGTTGCCGCGTATTGACACACCTTAAATGTTCTTAATGCGCAACCTTTTCTACCGGGAGGTATATTGATGAAGTTAACCGAATTATATTGGCATCGCGTCACCCCGTTACACATTCTGCTGTGGCCGCTGAGCCTGTTGTTCGGTTTGTTCATATCTTTGCGCAAGTTATGCTATTGGCTGGATTTTTTTCCACCGGTCAGACTCCATGTTCCCGTTATTATCGTCGACAGCATCACCAGCGACGACGCGGGAAAAACTCCGCTGACATTATGGCTTGTCGATGATCTTCTGGCGCGCGGTCTGCGGCCCGGTATTGTTGCGCGCGGCAATCTTGACAACCCCGGTCAACCGGAAGCCGTGTCAAACGCAAGCGACCCCATCAGTATTGGCGATAAAGCCGTACTACTGGCCAGCCGCTTTCATCACCAATGCCCGGTATGGGTCGGCGGTGACCCGGCCGCAACCGCAACGGCACTGCTCAAGGCGAATCCTGCATGCAATATCATTATCAGTACACACGGACTCCAGTATCCCCGGCTCGAACGCGATATTGAAATCGCCGTTGTCGACTTCAGCGAGGCCAGCTTCGGTAACGGCCTGCGGCTACCCGCCGGTCCCTTGCGTGCCAGCCTTAGCAGGCTCCGGAACGTCGATGCCGTCATCATCAATGGCACGCATGCAGACCGTTATGACACGTCTGACTGGGCAACGGCATATACAATGAAGCTGGCCGGCCAGACAGTGTATAACCTGACCGAACCCGACAACCCGCAACCGGCTTCCGTTCTGAAAAACAAAAAATTGCTGGCTGTCAGCCGTTATGTGAACATGCCGTGGTTTCTGGAACAATTGCAGCGCACCGGCCTTCAGGGCGACCTGCACGGTTTTAACGAAGAACACCGTTATGTCGAAGCGGATTTTCTCCAGCTACAAGGCGAGACTGTCATCATGCCTGAAGAAGAAGCATTGCAATGTACCGGTTTCAGTCAGGTATCTGTCTGGGCATTACCGGTCGAAGTCTGGATTAATGGCGCACTGCAATCGCTGGTTTTCAACAAACTCAGCGAGAAATATCCCAATGCTGAACTGACCACTACACCGAATTAACCTGCTACACGGGCTTATTTTACAAATCCGGATCAGGGCAGATATTTGATTGCCGCAATCACAATTCCGCCTACTATGAGTGTCGTCGCGAGCGACCAGGCCATGAAAAAATAATCTATCCGCGCTGTCATTTTGCTTCAATGCGCCTCTCGATTTGCTCAAAACGCCTATTGATTTGTTGTTCATAGTACACAATCATTGCCTGTCATTTCCCAACGCCGTTCCGCTATGACTGAGACAACCAGTTCCTTGATTTCTTAGATATTTTCTTTCACCAGTGCCATGATGATCTTCCTGAAATAAAACCATTAAAGCATATCATGTTTCGCTTTCCAATTAACATCAGGCTTTCCCGGAAGCAAAAGACACAAAAGCCCGATTACGCAAGCTAATCGGGCCTACGCGGGCTGTTAAAGCATAACACGTTTTTATTCCGGCAAACCCGCCCTACCGGGCAGGTTAAATCTCTTGAAGCTCCAGCATAGCAAAAACAGACCGTAGAGAAAGATACGCCGACACTTGTACAAAACGTCGCCCGGCAACCGGAAAATTTAGATATAAAAAAACCACCTCCGGTTTCCCAGAGGCGGTTTTGTTTTTCCGGGGCTTGCGGTTAATCCAGTGATTTTCCGCGTGGGCATAAAAGGCTCAAAAATCCGATTACGCGAAGTTAATCGAACCTACGCAGATTTTATTTACTCATCCTTTTTTGAGAAATCTTTCCATGCATCGTAAGCAAGATAATAGATAAAAACGATAAAAACGCCCCCCATTATCGTCATCAGGATACTATTCAGCATTTTCCAGTTTCTCCAGTAATTGCTTAATCTTTTTATAATTCCACACGCCAAAACCAACCGCACCGACCAATCCGATCATCGCCAAAAAAAGTACTGCGGCATCTGTTGCGCGATAATTATTCGCAGCCCATCCTAACAGACCCAACATGATGGCTATTGCTGTAAAAAACATCTTCTCATGAAAAGAAATTTCGGCCTTTATTCTATCCACCTTACTCATATTTAAAGGCTACACCCTTTGATTATTCTGGTCAATTTACCCCGGGCTTAGGGGTTGCAAAACAAGTGAGGACAGCGCTTATACGAATCATCGTCTGCCTGGCAAATTTTAGATGTAGAAAAACCGCCCCGGTTTCCCAGGGGCGGTTCTGTTTTGTCAGGGTTTGCGGTTAATTCGATGATTTTCCGCCTGGGCGCAAAAACAGCTTGCGCTGCTACAAGGCTATGAAGATAACTTGCTCCAGTCAACATTAGCGAAACTGAGAAAACCATCCTGCCCGTTACCCGGTTTTGTGGCGTTTATCACTGCGGTTGATAGTATCCCGTCAGTAAGATTGGTCAGTGATATGAAGTGCGCATGGCACAACGAAAGTGCGCCGGTTTGATGTAAGGCATGCAATGCTTCAGCTGACAGACGTCCAAATGCGTCGGTATCAACGACGCGAAGCCCGGTCAGTTCCACTGCATTCTGGTTTTTATCCGCTACTTTTAATTTTTTATCCATCAACAACCCGTATTCTGCTATTTGCGCAGTCAGATATTTTGTCCGCTCGATATCCTTCTGCAGATCAACCAATACGGCCTCGATTTTACTGAGTATTTCGCTGGGCTGTCCATCCTTGAATAAGGCAAGTCCGCTGCCATCACGTTTAATATGCGGCGCTTCACTGTCGTACATGATGGCAAAACGACGTTCTTCCGCTGATGGGTCCTGCGTAACATCCGCGAATAAAAACGGGTAGCGGCGGATATGCACCGGAATATAACGCGCGCGCCACTGTCCGGCTTCATTGACATGGGCGTTTTCCCCCGGCCGCAGACCGACAACGGCCATCGGCAATTCCTTGTCCTTTAACGAAAAAATGATGGGGTATTCCCGTGCAATCAACCGGGTCTCAGCCGCCACAACGGGGAGCAGCATTTCAGCGGCCGCAAAACGGTACGACTGGTCGGGATCCAGGCATAGCAAAGGCTCATGCTTTGGATTGAGTGGTTTGAGTTGTTTAAACATAATTCCGATCAACTGCAATCAAATTAAAAAAACAGATTGTTTTAAAGAAAAAAGGCCGTGCATTGCTGCACGGCCTGCTTTTTCAAGGCTTAAAGCCGCTCAATCAAACTGCAAACGCGAAGTTCTCGTTTGAGAGGTCGGTGGAAACGACACCCGCCAAAAATATCTCGAAATCCAATCCCTGGTTGGAAGTAATGATAGTATCCGTTCCACCAACATCAGTGATCACAACCTCAGCCAATCCTTCAACACCCAAATCGCGCAGGTCGAGAATCGAAACATCGGAGAGGGTTGTAACACCATCGTTAAAGGCGTTAAAACCATTGACTGTCCAAGTTACTGTATCGTTGTAGGCATCCGTAGTGAAGCGGAAGGTTGTAATCGTTTCATTCCGAGCACCGCCGATTTCATTGTCCCACGTGAAGTTGAATGCATTAACACGGATGGTCGTGTTGCTCCAGAAGTCTGTTTGAGCGGCGTAAGGAATGCCATCTTCATCGCGGACTTCATCAAATGCACCCAGCACATCACCTTTGAACGCCGAGAAATCGATGTTGGTCAGGGAAGGCGGCAGCAAACCGATATCAAGCGTATCGACATTTGCCGGATTGTTGGCAGCACCCGTGAACTGTCCACCCGTTACGTTCAATGTACGCGCATAGTTGGCGAAATCATCCGGAGCAACGGTATAACCATTCAACACCAAATTCGGAGCAAAGGCATCAGTCAGATTATTTTGACCGGTAAGGTTCAGATTGATCGTACGGTAATCGTTGATTTCCAAAGCGCTGGTATATTGACTACCTGCCGTATCGGTTACGATTGAAACATTGATTTCATTACTCGTTGCACGCGACCGGGCGGATAAGGTGATGTCCTGATTAGCATCAAAAGGCGTACCGCCATTGTCGTCATTCGCATTGATGCGCACCGTTTCCTGGCCGCGCAGATTCTCTACAACCAGTGCCGCGCTCAGATTATCAATACGGTACAGTTCCACACCACTGGTGTTCACCGCGTCGTAGGTACCTTCGGCTTGTGCACCATCCAGATCGTGGAATGGCGCGCCAAACTGGACTGTTTCAAATCCGGATACGGTCGGGCTTGCTGTATCCAACACGCCGTACAATTCCAGCGCATCGCTGTCACCTGCCGTGCCGGTCACTACATCCAGACTTTCACGGAGCAAGAGACCGCCATTCAGCGCCAGCGTCAGATCGCCGCCCAATTCCGCACCCGTGATGGTCAGCGGCGGGGTATTCCCGCTGGTAACCGGCAGTGTCGCAATATTGGAAACATTAATCGATAACGCCTGCGTACCCAGCAGATTCAGCGTTGTGACGCGTTCACCTTGAAAATCATAGACAACATTTGAAGTATCACGGCGGCCATTTGAGAGCAGATCAAGCGTGGTGATCGCGCTATCGTCTCCGGTAACTTCGATACCTTCGATTTCAAGTACGCCATCCACACGTGCCGTATTGTCCAGCTCGATATCAAACCGGTCTATGCCAGGCACTGCACTGGTGTTGTGCACCACAATATCGCCTAGCTCTTGATCATTATTGCTGTTTCCGGAACCCAGAGTCTGGTTCTTGCCGGAAAGAATCAAATCCTGATCCATGCGCATCTGTTCAAGCGTGGTATCAGCATCGGTAGTCGATGCGACGATAACCTGCTCCAGACCTTCCATATTGCCGGTCACCAGATTCTGGGTTGTATCGTTACCGCCAGCCACGACCAGTGTCTGGATATTCTCAAAACTGTTCCAAGCTCTTTGACCTTCTGCAAATCCTCCACTTTCCTCGCCAGTCGTAGTTGTGGTGACTTCCACTGTATTTTGACCATTACCACCGTCTATCGAGGTGGTATTTTTCGTTTCCAGATCTACGAGGTTGATGCGGTCATCCATTTCTCCGCCGATGATTTCCAGTCTGAAATCAGGATCGCTGGCAAGATCGTTATCCACTGCCAGATTGAGGTTTGAACCGCCGTCACCCAATAAGTAGCTGAACTGTACAGGTTCGGTCGCATCAGCAAGATATTTATCGAAAGCGTTATCCGTCAGGCGTGCACCTATTTTCAACAAGGCATTAAAACCTGCCGCATCGAATACGCGCACATCACGCAGTCCGTTGGTTTGCAGACGGTCATCCGTGGTGGTGGACACGCCATCTTCATCAACAGTACGGTCACCAATTTGCAGCGTACCACCGGCACCATCCGCAACATGCTTGACGTAAACTTCTTCCAGTTGCTGCTCTTCAGAGAAAGCGCCGTCACCGGAATTTCTCGGATTGTTCTCTGAACGCAGTGATCTGATATGACTGCTGCGATCCACGTCCACATTAATGATTTCCACGCCACGATCACCGGACATTGCGGCGATATTGACTCTTCCGCCGAGCGATCCGTTGCCGGCACCATCCAATATCAACGTTGTTTCGGTTGGGTTCTCGGTTTCCACGCGGCCAACTTCGACACGATTACGCGTATCGATATCGGAGGTCACGCCCAGAATCAGCGCTTCGCCTTGCTGCACCTCAAATGTACCGCCTGCGGTGTCATTGATTTCGAATACACCGTTACCTCTGTGCGTCACGGTCAGGTTGGTCAAACCTTGTTCAGCCAGTTCGGCTGCAATCGCTGCTTCCAGCTCAGCCCAGGTATCAGCGGCACGTATGTCGGGGGTATCCAGGCTGTAGTCTGTGCCATCCAGAGAAAAGTTGATTTCACGTACGGTGATATTTTCCAATTCGGTGGTCGCCGGAGCCTGGCCATTGGTGATTTCCTGCACGGTCAGCGTCAGCGTGGATTCCGCGTCGGTTACGCCTTCCATGAACAGCGGGTTGAAGTAGGCTTCAAAACCCACGTTCGGATCAGTCAGGCGCATGCCGAAAAGCGTATCTTCCGGACGCGTGCGAATGTCTTCAACGCGAATGTTCGCACGGCTGTTATCGGACCACCATTGCTCGACGCCATTCATTCTTTCCGCGTCGATTGTTGCGCCGTAAGTCGTATTGCTCGCATCACCATCCACGCGCTCGACCTGAGCACGCAGATAGACTTCCTGAATGTTGTCGGTCGTCGCAGAGATCGCAGGCGCCCAGTTATCGGATATGCTGCCGGAGGCAATCAAATCGGCCTTGAGAATGTTACGGCCACCCATGCCGTCCAACACATCCCCTGTTTCAAGCGTATTCGCCAGTGCACCGCCACCGGTTTCGTTCTGGGTAACAGGCGCCAGGAATATATTATCCTGACTGTTACCGATCAGATTATCGGCTCTATGTGTCAGTGTGAATGTGGTACCACCTAATTGATCCAGATACTCAGCAACTTCTTGAGGCGTAGATGGATAATCACTGGTCACACCCGCCAGCACTGCTTGCAGGGAGGCTAAATCTGTTTCCGACCCCGTGTACGCACTTGCAACCGCGGCTTTGTTTTCCAGCAGAGCAGCTGTCGCAGCAAATTCTTCCGGCAGATCGTCGCGCGACAGAAATTCAACTGCATCGACAACGAGATCGCCGATATTCCTACCACCACTGATTCCATCAGTAAAGAATTCAATCGCCTGTGACGCTGCGCTACCCTCAACGCCATCTGCTGTCAGGCCAAAATTACCGGCCAATATCGCTGCTTTCTGTGCAGGGCTGTCTGTATTGAGCATAACTTCGGAAAAGATTGGTTTGGTGACGAGCACCTTTGCCAGATCCCGAATTGAAAAATCAGCGTTAATCACGGCAGCCAGTTGCGGCAAGTAATTCCGCCCTGCCGCCGCGTTAAAAAGTCCTGCAATAACTTTGTGAAGTTTGGTTGTGTCGTCCATGGGAGCTCCCTTGAAAAAATTAAAAAACATCAGATACAGAATATTAGCAAATCACTTGCAAGCTTTTCACTTATGGTTTTAATCCATCTCATTGCCCTTTAAGTTATCTAGTCGCAAGACTAACATCTAGAACAATCCAATTGACTCAGTTTGTCTAGCAGAAAATCACCTAAAAGCCAAGTCACACTGCATTCTGCACAAATAAGGGCTGGTTTGCAAGCAAAAACCCCAACTCATTGATTCATCTTGTTGCACATTTACAACAAGCGCGAACTTTAACAGAATACAGCTTGAGTAATCGTTTAAAAATAATTTATAAAAACCACATTATTCGGATTTTACTATAATTCCGGCGCAAATGAACACTTTTCAGCTTTTTAAGCGACTGAAGCGGTTATCTTTTAACTCAAGGATAAGATAAGCGCCCACATGTAAGCCGCACCGTGAGTACGGGGCAGCATTAAAACGTAATCCGGCATCACGGTGCAACCCGATATTAAAATATCCGGCACTCCAGCGGAAGTCAGGAATTTTTTAGCTACGGGATGCCAGGAAACATGGAAAGCCCGGAAATACAAAAGTCCGACTACGTGAAACTCATCAGGCCTGCGCGGGCGTAACGAATCAGAACAGCTTTCCAAATATCTTTTAAAAATCTGCACCGAATCTGCGATAATACACGGCTTATTGATTGATACCCATCATTTTCAACTGAATTGCGATTCCCTAAAATCATTCCGGTTTCTGATATTTTTCTCTGCCTGAAAAAACAACGTTCACTTGTACTGCAAATGACCAAGCGTGAGGTAATCGGCCGTTACCGTGGCTCTCTTCTCGGTTTACTCTGGTCATTTGTTACGCCCGTACTGATGCTGGCCATTTACACTTTTGTTTTCAGTGTCGTGTTTAAAGTGCGTGTGGAATCGTCTGGCAATGCGGACAATATGTTTGAATTCGCATTGCTGCTTTTCGCCGGTCTGATCGTGTTCAATCTGTTTTCCGAATGCCTGTCACGCGCACCCACGCTGATTCTGAACAACGTCAACTATGTCAAGCGCATCATCTTCCCGCTGGAAATTTTGCCCTGGATAACACTGGGCGCGGCACTTTTTCATGCGGCTATCAGCTATTGCGTATTATTCATTTTTTTACTGGCCACTGGCCATACGCTTTCCTGGACGGTGCTTCTGTTGCCTGTGGTGTTGCTGCCTTTTCTGCTATTGATTATGGGGTTTTCCTGGCTGCTCGCTTCGATCGGTGTTTTTATCCGCGATATCGGCCAGTTTATCGGCCTGATTCTGACCATGCTGCTCTTCATGAGCCCGATATTTTACCCCGTTTCGGCGTTGCCGGAATCTATCCGCGACTATCTGTTTCTGAATCCGCTGACTTTCATTATTGAACAGTCGCGTGCGGTTATCCTGTTTGGACAGCTGCCGGAATGGCCCGGAATGATGATTTATTATGCCGCCGGCATTCTGACGGCATGGGCCGGGTTGCTGTGGTTCCAGAAAACGCGCAAGGGATTTGCCGATGTCCTCTAAATTGGATTCTTCATCCGCGATTCATGCCGTGGGTCTTTCCAAATGCTATCAGCTTTACAATCATCCGCGTGACCGGCTCAAGCAGTTCCTGTGGCGCGGCAAGCGCACATTCTTCCGGGAGCTGTGGGCGCTGCAAAACATTGACCTGACCGTTACGCATGGCGAGGTCGTCGGCATTGTCGGGCAAAACGGCTCCGGAAAATCGACGCTGCTGCAACTGATCTGCGGCACGCTAACGCCCACCAGCGGATCACTGCAAGTCAACGGACGCATCGCCGCACTGCTGGAACTTGGCGCCGGTTTCAATCCGGAATTCACCGGGCGCGAAAACATTTATATGAGCGCTGCGATTCTTGGACTCAGTTCCGCCGAAATTGAAGACCGGCTCGAGCATATTATTGAATTTTCCGGTATCCGCGATTTTATCGACCAGCCGGTCAAGACCTATTCGAGCGGCATGTTTGTGCGTCTAGCCTTTTCCGTATCTATCAACGTCGATCCCGAGATTCTCATAATCGACGAAGCGTTATCTGTGGGCGACGGTGCTTTTTCGCGCAAATCATTTGACAGCATCATGCAACTGCGCGATGCCGGAAAAACCATCCTGTTCTGCTCGCACTCGATGTTTCAGGTCGAATCATTATGCTCACGCGTCATCTGGCTTGACCGTGGAAAAATGATCGCCGATGATGATGCCACAAAAGTGGTGGCCGATTACCAGATTTTTCTCGACAAAAGCACACTGGCCCAGAATGGCGAAAACGCATCCGCCACATCTTTGTCCATCGAAACACCGCAAGCAACGGAGCCATCACAATTCGCCGCCGGCCATGCGCATCTTGAAAACGTCAGCATTCTGATTGACGGCCAGGATTACAAGAATGTCCCTGTTGTCAGCGGCCAGTCATCGCTTTCTGTCCGGATTGCTTTCGCTTCCGACCCGGCCCTGCCCTGCCCTAATGTCGCCGTTACGATCCACAGCATGGATGCGCGCACGATCACCAGCGCCGCAACCTGGGAAGACCACATCACACCGATACGCCAGCCCGATGGCAGCAGCAGTATCCACCTGACGTTTGATCAACTGCCCCTGCTCAAGGGTGAGTATCTGATCAGCGCGCACCTGTTATGTGAGCGCGGCATCCATGTTTACGAATCCGCCATCGGCATCGCAACCCTTGCGGTACAGCAGAAGGGCCGCCTGCAGGGTTATTTCGCGATGCCGCATCGCTGGCAAAACGATACCGGCCAGGCACAATCATGAAATCCATCGAAGGCATTGAAAAAAAACCAAAATGGCAATGCCGCTGGGCTACCTCGCATGACCAGGACGCTTTGCTCGAGCTCTTCGAGTCTTCATTCGGCCAGCCAATGCCTGACGGCCTCTGGCAGTGGAAATATGCCCGACAGGAAAAAACCGGCATGCTGGCGCACATGGACAACAGCATCATTGCATACTATGGCAGCATCCCCCGTACATTCAGTCTGAATGGCGCAACGGTCAATGCAACACAAATCTGCGATGTTATGGTGGCACCCCGGATGCGTGGGATTCTGACACGCAGAGGCCCGTTCATGCATACCGCGGACACTTTCCTGAGCGAACAGGTGGGTTCAGACAAGCCTTATCGCTTTGCCTTTGGCTTTCCTTCTCACCGGCATGCCAGACTGGGCGAAAAAACAGGCTGGTATACCCGCACCGACACTTTTCTGGAAGTCAGCTGGACACCGCAGCGCCACCAGCAGGGAATGCTCCTGTGGTTAAAAACCAGACCACTGACGCTACAGGATGAATCGATCATCGACAGACTCTGGCAGGCCATGCGATCCACCCTGCCGGATTGCCTGATTCCTGTCAAAGACGCCGTTTTTTTCAAATGGCGCTACCTGAACCACCCCAACCATGCCTATGCATCGTATATCGTCTCAAAACGCTGGAACGGCAAGATTCTAGGCATAGTCACATTACGCGATCACAAGGACAGCAACACTATGGAATTAATGGACCTGCTGGGACCGCCCGAATCCATGACGGCTTTATTAAAAACCGCGTGCCATATTGCTCACCGCACAGGCCGGGAACGACTGTTCAGCTGGATGACACCCGCAATTCTTGAACATCTGCCCGAACCCTCGGCGACACAGGAGGTTTCCGGCGTATATGTCACACCCCTCGATTACAAACAACTGATTGACAAACAGCATGTATGCTGGTGGCTGATGTGTGGAGACACTGATTTCCATTAGACAGCATGCCCGATTACGCAATGCTAATCGAGCCTACGCAGACTAACGCCAGAATGATGAATTCCAGAATAAATGCCGGTCGCCCATCTTCGAATATCAATCCGGCCATCGAATTATTGCGCGGTATTGCCGCAATTATGGTGATGCTCTGCCATTACGCCGTATTGATTCAGGATGTAGAACGTAGCTGGTTGAATTTTCTGTACACCGGCGTGGATTTTTTCTTTGTCATCAGCGGGTTTGTTTTCGCGCCTCTGCTGCTCTCACCAGCACAGGAAAATACCACCGCCTTCGCTATCCGGCGTGCTTTCAGAATCTATCCGCTGTTTTTGTTCGCGATTATTTTCTATGCCCTGCTGCCGCACAAGACATGGGATAACGGCATCATTCTTCAGCATGCGCTGTTTCTGCACACCACTGTTTCGAAAGAAATCGCCTTTTACTATAATCCCGCCTTCTGGTCTCTCCCGGTCGAAGTCGAGTTCTATCTATTGATCGGACTGCTGGTTTTTCTGAAAATACGCAATACAGTGCCGGTATTGCTGTGCCTCTCCGGATTGTCACTGTTGACGGGCTTATGGGCGCATCATTTTCTGCCGGAAAATGCGTATGCAAAACTGGTTATTGCCCATCACCTGATTAGTATTCTGCCGGAATTTCTATTGGGTACACTGGCTTACCTGATCAGCAGAAACTGCGGCAGATTGACGGGTATGCTGTATGGCATCGCGGGGCTGCTTCTGCTGTCCGCGTTGGGTCATGGTTTTGTCTCGCATGGCGACACGATTTCCAGCACGACTTACGGTTTGTTCAATCTGCTGTGTGCGCTCGGCTATCAATGGGTCATCATCGCCTGCGTGGCATTTTACCGGCACGCGAACAATACGGCTTCATTGATCTGGCTGGCGGGCATCACGGGCAATCTCAGTTATGGTGTTTATGTGTTTCACAACGCTATACCGCCCTTAATGGGGACATTCCTTGAGTTCACGGGCGTTACACTGTTCATCGCGTCGATACTGGCCACCTTGATTATTTCCGCTGTCATGTACAAAATTCTGGAAAACCCCATGCGCAATTTCGGACGGCGTTACGCTTCACGGTTTTATCAAGGTCGAAGTAGCCGGAATAAGTCGGAGTAGGCCGGATTGAGCTTGCGTAATCCGG
>CAZTCY010000062.1:0-18190 GCA_964612715.1 uncultured Nitrosomonas sp.
AGCCGCGTTTCGTGATGAAGCTGGCCCGGAATATCATTTGGCCAGGGAAAAAGCGTTGTTTCTTAGTGAATTTGCCCAGGATATTATCAAAGCCAAAGTACCGGATCTGGTACCGCATCTACAGATACTGACAGGTTTTACTGATCTGGATACGCGAAAATTCGAAGTGATTGAGCGTCTGGATGCAGTGCCGGCTAAAAAGAAAAAAATTGCATAATTTTTTTGTTACGTACCGTCAATAAAAGCGCACGTGCGTGGCTTGCACGTGCGCAGCTTGCTTCAAAGCAGAACCGTTAGGCCGGTAGCGATTCGATCCCGTTCCGTTATCGTGCCACGGTGAAAAGTCCGGGTTAATCCCACGCAAAATGCAGCCGTAGGTATATTTCCATCTCGGCCAGCCCTGTTGAAATAGTCCGATATTGTCCTGAATGGCATTCAGTTTTACCAATCCCGAAGTGAAAAACTGCACATGTTATTGTTCATTCAGGAAAAATGTGTCTTAAAGGCTGCAATAAACTGATCAATCTGATCAGTATGCAATGCATTGATGCCTGCAGCACTTTTGCGTCCGCCGCCCGATGCAAACGTGCGGGCCAATTGATCGGCGGGTAATGTTTTTCTACGCAATGGCCGACGTATACTGACGGTGCAGGTGTTGTCCGAATTTGCGGTAATGACTGCATGCGCACGATCAGGGTATTGATTGGCCAGATTATTAATATAAGCACCGCTAATCCGGTGTGCCCATTTTTCATTACACAATAAAACCACTGCCGCCTCGGCAGACTGATACAAATAAGGACTTGCTTTTGCTCTCGCAATATCTTCTTTGTAGCCTGTATCCAACGTTCTGAAAATGACAGTATCTTCCTGTAAAAAATCGAATGGCGAATCATATTGCTGTAAATGCTGATACAGTACATCAGGAGGATAGAACAGATCCGACAGGTTTTCGCCATAGCTGTTGTAGTTGATATACATGCCGAGACGTTGCAGGATGTGTAACAACTCATGACTGAATCCCGATTCTTTGCCCAGCGACATGGCTGAAGTATTCATATTGTCGCCGAATGCGGCAACCAGCGCCCAGGCGCGAAACCTTCCGCCTATATGCCGGTCAACGATCAGGCCGGTACAAAGAGTCGATAATTGGTCGTTGATAACCGTCTTCAGTTTGGGATGACTGACAACCGGACCGTAGTAATGATGATCGAAGTATTCGATGGAAGCGCCCTGATTTAATAACCGCTGTACATCTGCTCGATTTCTGTCAAACGAAATGTCAAGCACACTGATATGGTCACCCGGGGTTGCGTCGACACGTTTGAGCAGATTGATGTCGCGCTTCACGCCGGTGACAAGCTGTGCTTTCTGTGGATGGGCTTTACGCAATTGTATTAAAGCACAGATGCCGTCAGCATCACCATTGAAGACGTCAATGTAATTCATGACAGGTTCCGCCAGAATCGAATTTTCACAACTGTTTCAATATATCCAGAACAGCAGCCTGCGGCGATAACAAGGCAGTCCGGATGTGAGTTTCCGGTGACTCAGGCAGTTCATAAGGACTGTCGATCCCGGTGAAATTTTTCAGAATACCGCTACGTGTTTTGGCATAAAGACCTTTTACATCGCGGCGCTCGCATTCCTCCAGCCTGGTATCGACAAAAACTTCAATGAATTCATTCGCCGCAAACAGCGCACGTGCCATACGACGCTCACTGCGAAATGGGGAAATCAAGCTGACCAGTACAATCAATCCTGCATCAACCATCAGCCTGGCGATCTCAGAAATGCGGCGGATATTCTCGACACGGTCAGTTTCGGTAAAACCCAGGTCACGGCATAAACCATGCCGAATGTTATCACCGTCAAGTAAATATGTATGCCTGTTGCTTTGGTTGCGAAGCGGGTGGCTTCGTCAATGGCCAGCGCTTGCCATTGAAGGTTGGCGGCGCGGCGCAAGACAAAATCGATTGTTCCGGTGCCAACCGTTTCACCTGTCTGCCGGTCAGTCAACAGAAAATTAAAATCGTTCTTGTTATTTTGATGTTCAAAGATTAAGGATTCACGGGTATACAGATGGATTCTGCCGGTTTCATTGGCATTTAATGTGCGAGCGGCCAGACGTGCACCGGTATTGCTATCCGTACGGTATTTGATTGCCGTCACAGCAGCTCCAGCTGCCTTACACACCAGATTTATTTGATATTGCCGCCCCGGAATGAGGGGGTGTTTACTGAGCCATATCAGATCGGCTTCAAATTGACTGGCCATTTCAGGCGGATTCTCATTGACCATTTCAATACGCGTATCCCAATACTGGAAAAACAGATGCTGTTTTCAGCCATGACTTAGTTTTTGTGTCTTAATACCTGCGTCAGGCATCGCCCATATCCATTTTTGCTTAAAGGCAATTTCTTCCGGGTAAGTAATTTTGAACCCCTGACGGTGCTCGATAGTGGCAACAAAGTGACTCGCTTCCAGCAGCGACTCATGCATGCCGGTATCCAGCCAGATTGATTCTATTGTATTTTTAAAGATATCTGTCAGCTGTGTTTACAGCATTTTCCTAAAATAACCTCTGTCTGCCCGTCACATCACCGCTGCGTTAAAGCTTTTAATTGCGGCGTTAATCTCAAGCTACAGGGTTCGTGGTAGTATTTGCTTTGCTCAATCGATCTGCCGTAAGAATTCGGAGTTAATTTTGGCGTCCCCACGACTCGTTACAAAAAATGAACCTGAGGAGCGGTCTCAGCGACTGGCCGTATTAATCGATGCCGATAATGCCCAGGCTGCTGTCATCGAAGAACTGCTGGCCGAGATTGCAAGATATGGCGAGGCCACTGTGAAGCGCATTTATGGTGATTTCACCATATCAACAAGTTCGGCGTGGAAGAAAGTATTGCAAAAATATGCCATCAAACCGATACAGCAGTTTGCATATACCACGGGTAAAAATGCGACGGACAGTGCGTTGATTATCGACGCGATGGATTTGTTATACACACGGAAATTCGATGGGTTTTGCCTGATCACAAGCGACAGTGATTTCACCGGGCTTGCGATGCGGTTGCGTGAAGAAGGGCTTACGGTTCTCGGATTCGGGGAGAAAAAAACGCCCGATGCATTCCGTAATGCCTGCCATAAATTTATCTTCACCGAAATTCTTCGTCCCGGTAATGAAAGCGAACCGGTCGAGCCGCCGCCAGAATCCAGTAGTAAAAAAGAGGCTTCCCGTATTAAGGCTGTTGCCAAGGTGGCAGAAAAGAAACTCAGATTTCCGGGGAAATTTATGTTGACCGCGCTTGAACAGTCCGTTGACGATTCGGGTTGGGCGGGCCTCGGTACTTTCGGAAGTTATCTGAGCAAGCTACAGCCTGATTTCGATTCCAGGTTATATGGTTACAAGAAACTGTCCGATCTCGTCAAAGCAAAAAAAGATCTTTTTGAGATTGAAGAACGCCAGACGCCCGGATCCAATCGGAAGGCGATTTACCTGCGTGCCAGAGCGTGACACATTCTTCGTTATTCTAAGAAATCTGTTGTGGTAAAGATGCTGCGAGCGATTGGCTTCCCGATAGCATTGAAAAATAGAAATGGGGCAATCCGGAAGGAGCACGTGCCGGAATCATCTGCCCCGGACGGATGATCTTCATGATGTCTGTTCGTGGCGGAATTGATTATCAGGCGGTAACCTGGGTTTTTTATTTGAATCGTCGTTTTCCCTTTCGATTTTCTTTTGCCGTTCCTTTTCTTCTTCGATTTCTTTTGTTTCTTTATCATCTTCTATTTCTTGTTCGAGGCGGTATATGCCATGAACGCCTGGTGTTTTATTCCAGCGCGGTGAAGATAAAAAATTCGTATCAATCATGTTTCATTTCTCCTTGGCAATTGGCATTACGATAGATGAATGCGACCATGAAATTTTGTTTGAAACGACGCGTAACTTCAAACAAAATACCGGATACTTATCGGCAGGAACAACCAGAAGCTGTTCATGGCTTATTGTTTCCTTACCTTCAATCCATCCGTGATTTTCAAACACGGGATAAGTGGCCAGATGCTTCCAGTTTATGTTACGAATTGTTGCTGCATGATTATCGCATTCTTCACCAAAAACACGCAGTCCGGTTCCTTTTTGTTCCAGTAAAACAACGGAATTGCCGACATTGTGAAGTTTTGCCAGTACCTTGATATACATGCGTTCCTCGATAAGAATGACCGAGCCGGATACTTCAACCTGTAAACGGGGTCTATAGATTCTTCCCTTGATGAAATTAAAATATGCCCACACACCCCCCGTAATAATTGCGCCCGTTGTGACAAGCTTATTGATAATGTCAACAGTTTCCGGGAAATTCATAAAACGCCTGGCAAATAATGATAGGGTTTTTCATAGGATTTAGAGTTATTGTGATGGTCATATGGGCATGTTCCCACTGTTGCAAAAATCAAAAGGCGGTGGCCGGTTTGTATTGGTTTGTATTGATAGGGCAGCGATATTCTTGTGCATTGAAACATTGGCATATGAGTAGGATAGAGGATAACAAAAAGTATACCATTTAAGATGGTTATCAAATGAAATGCAAGTTTCAAAATGAATGGCGTAACAGTCGGGTAATCCGATTGCCTGCATCGGCTGCCGAAGTATTCAATCTGAAGGAAGGCGGCGCTATTGAAATTCCTATGGTGGGTTCCCGTGACATTGAAAGCATGAAAATGCCGGAAGTTCGTAAAATTCTTGCGCACCCGGGAAAGCACCGCGGAGGAATGCTGAAAGACTTCAAATTTGATCGTATTGACGCGCATGACAGATCATAAAGTATCAAGCTTTTCCGGATAGCGGATATGCAGGATGGACATCAATCCTTTCCCATGTGCCGTATAGGCGCGATTTCACTGATAAAAAGCATCGCTTGAAATTCTGGAGCCTTTAATTATTTGTCGACATTTTTTACAGTTGCGTCCGCCGAGCATCCAGGCATTACTCTAACCTACTAAAAATAATCAATTATTTATTGTGGCATGGATATTACTTATATCTATATATCCGGTACAAGTAGGTGGCGACAGTGGCAACTCCGCCATAACGGTACACGGAACAATCAAGATTTATTTTTACAAAAGGGACATTACGATGAACACAATAAAACCAATTCGCGCATTCCTGACCGGAATCTTATTATTCGCTGCCACAACAGTGGCCCAGGCATTGCCGATCACGGACACATTCACACCATCCGGTGCACCGATCACATTAACTACGGGTACGCCTTATTCGTTCCAGCACAACCTGATCTCGCACGGATTCAATCCCCTGGTGGACATACTGGGTAGCGCTAACCTGACACTGACGTTCGGATCGCAGGCCGGCGGCAATGCGATCACGGTTACGCTCGATCTGGATGCGACCACATACGGACAACTGAATCAAGTCAACGGCACACCGATAGATGTCGACCTTGCGTTTCTGCAGGACGATGGATTACTCAATGTGACCCTGACGAAGGGGGGTGGCGGTGGCAGTACATTCCAATTCTACAATTCGGTCCTGTTCGTAGATGGCGCTACCTCGACCAGTGTACCTGAGCCTGCATCGCTTGGTCTGCTCGGAGTTGGTCTGCTCGGCATGGCTGTCGCCCGTCGACGCATCAAAATGCATTGAATTTAATACGTGATTTGTGTGGTGTGATCGTTGTATAAAGAGCGGAAAAGTTGTCGTGCTTGGTATTATCGATACCTCCTCTGGCGGTGAAACATTATCGGGCCGATTCGCCCGCTCTGCCTGCCTTGAACACAACATGGGCCATGATCATCCGGAGTCGCCTCAACGGTTTCGGGTGATCACACAAAAATACGCGGTCCGGAAGCAAGAATAAGCATTCTTGCGAACAAGAACACCCATCGTGTCGTTGGTGTAATTGGATAAAACACTGCAATTTCAGATCAAGGCTTTGTAATTATTCGCTTTTGCTGCGTAGGCATATTTAAATCGTTTTTTTCTTTCTCTGTTTTTTCTGCGTTTCAGCCGCGAAGTTTTATCTCCTGAGTAAATTTATCCCTTCAGATTCGACCCCATTTCAGGTTGATGTTGCACGCCTTCCAGGATAAATTGCCGCCAGGCGTTTCATTTATTTTTCCTGATTCGCGACAGACTCTATTTTGCTATTCTCGGGTTTACCAGCTTCTCCGTAGGGAAAGCATCCCTACCACCTCCTTTGCTATGTGTTGACGGTACTCAGTTATCCGCCTGATGCAACACAACATCTTCACCCTGAAAATTTGCCTTAACAACGCGCTGCTTTACTTCTGGAAAATCGGATGATTCCTGCGTACAATCTATCGTCATGGCAATTCCTTTTCTTTATGTATCCTAACAAATTGAATTATAAATGAATTACCAATTTATTCCATGCAATATGCACGTTAATCCCACGCACTTTCTCCAGATTGTATTCTTGTTGTTGCGGATTCTAAGATGGTCCGGTTGACATTGAGAATAATGATGTATTACCTAGATATGAAGGGGTTCTGAAAACGCAGGTACGCTGAATCTTAATCTATAAAGGAAAAGAGCATCTATGATAGGGCAATCCCCAGCTTTTCTTGAAATGCTTCGGTATATTGAAAAAATGACACGCTGTGATGCGCCCGTTTTGATCGAAGGTGAAACAGGCACGGGAAAAGAATTGGTGGCACGCGCCATTCATTATGGCAGTACCCGCTGCGAGAGCCCGTTTATTCCGGTGAACTGCGGCGCCATTCCTGATGCCCTGGTCGAAAATGAATTGTTTGGCCACAAACGCGGTGCTTACACCGATGCCCAGTCCGATGATCCCGGTTTGATTACACATGCGCGGCATGGAACACTTTTTCTGGATGAAGTGGATGCCTTATCTCCTAAAGCGCAGATTGTATTATTGCGGTTTTTGCAGGATCAGCAATACCGTCCTCTGGGGGGTGCGCAAACACTGTCTGCAGATGTGCGTGTCATTGTCGCCAGTAATGTGAATTTGGCCAGGCTGGCGGAGCAGGGCGCATTCCGGCTCGATTTATTGTTCCGTCTCAAGATTATGTACCTGAAGTTACCACCGTTGCGGGAGCGGCAGGGTGATGCTGCGCTGCTGGCAAACCACTTCCTGCAAGTATGCGCGCAGCGTTTTGGGTATGGTGATAAGACACTGCATCCGGATACGCTTGCCTGGTTTGATCAATATTACTGGCCAGGCAATATCCGGGAGCTGGAAAATCTGATTTGCCGTGAGTATCTGCTTGAAGATAACGCGGTTATTCATATTAAAGCACCCCAATTCAATGTGGCCGAACGGCGCAGCGGTGTTGACCGGCGGCAATCCAACCTGATCGGCAAGGCTTTTAACGAGGCTAAAAGTCTTGCCATTGCTAAGTTTGAACAATGTTACCTCTCCGAAGCCCTGGCCAAGGCGCAAGGCAACGTGACTAAAGCCGCAAAATTAGCAGGTAAAGAACGGCGCGCGTTTGGCAAATTACTAAAAAAATACGGCCTGGATAAGCGTCTTTATTGTCACTAGATGTTGAGTCCCGTTGCAGCCGGTTATAAGAACCTGTTCAAGATTACGCCACCCCATATCACCACACCGTAGAACGTCTGGATAGTGATTCGTATTCCATGATAAGCCGGGTCAAATCTGCCCCGGAAGCGGGTCAATCATTGCCTTTCTTTTCCTGCCGCGCCTTTTGATTGGTTAATAGATGATTTATCCGTAGTTGAGTGGATATCCATATGACCCGCCAATGCGTTGGATAATATCTATGTTTATCATATAAATCATAATCTTAGCATATGCCCTAATCTTGGCATACTTCCTGCATTAATTTTCAGTAGATAGGCTGCTGATGATCATGTGATGAGTTTCCTTGTCGTCAGCAGGAGAGAATCTTGAAATGTGAAAAATAATAAACCAGCACCGGATATCGATCATCTGCAGGAGGCGGTTTTGCATTATTTGCGAAACAACCCGAATGCGGCTGATTCACTGCAAGGAATCATCAATTGGTGGTTACCGAAGCAAGGGTATGAAAAAGCGGGTATAGAAAATGTTTATCAGGCCCTTGAGCAATTAATAGCGGCAGGTGTGGTGGAGAAGGTGCCGCTCGTGGATGGGACTGTACTTTATCGATTGATTGCTCGTATTGAGGAGTGATCGTAATTTTTCAGGAGGGACGCATGGCGAATGTGAGTTGGTCAATATCGATTCAGGTGGCGGGCGGTCCGACAGTTTCTGCGCGGGAAGGTCCCATTACGGCAGAGGCGACGGATCGTATTGAAGTATCGATTGCAGGCGGTGAAGTAGACAAGGTAGTCGATCTGCAGCCGGGTCCTGCCAGTGGCATACATGTGTTGCTGATCAAGTCGAGTCAGTACGGAGACGGTACCGAGATTACTTTTAAAGTGAGTGATGGTGTCACCGATAGTCCCGCACTGGTTCTGGCGGGGCCGCAGTTTTACTCGGGCGGGGCTGTCATGCTCTTGGGTCTGGATCCGCAATCCTTGAAATTTTCCAATGCCAGCGCCGATCCGGCCGAGATTGAAATTTTCATCGCGCGTGATGCGACACCCTGATTATCTTTCTCTTGATTGGAGCGTTTAATATGCCTATTGCGTTAACTTATCCCGGTGTTTATATCGAAGAAATCCCCAGTGGTGTGCGGACGATTACGGGGGTCGCCACTTCCATCACTGCCTTTATCGGTGCAGCACGCCGTGGGCCGATTGACACGGAGGCGCCTGTCCGCGTACAGAGTTTTGCTGAATTTGAACGGAATTTCGGAGGATTGTGGCGGCAAAGCCCGATGACCTACGCCGTCAGTCAGTTTTTCCAGAATGGCGGTTCCGATGCCTTGATCATACGGGTCATCAATGGCGGCGCGGCGGCGACCGGATCGGCTGACACACTCAATTTGGAAGCGGCCTCGCCAGGTGACTGGGGGGAGCAGCTCAGGGTCCGCGTCGATCACAACACACGCCCCGAAATCGGTGTGGAAGAACTGTTCAACCTGACGATCCGCGACACAGTGACTGGTGCGACCGAGCGCTTTCTCAATATCTCCGTGTTACCCGCGCATGCGCGTTATGCGGGCCGGGTACTTGAACAGGAATCCAGGCTCGTCCGGCTCGCGGCACCCGCACCGGCCACCCGTCCTGCCGCAACGCCGGATGCCGCACCGGGTGTCGATCCCATGACGGTGACACCCGGTTCTCTGGCTTTCAATGCGGATGGCGATGACGGGACAACCCTTTCGGATACGGAAGTATCCGCGCCTGCGCTGGAAACCAGTAAGCGCGGTATCTGGGCGCTGGAAAAGGCGGATCTCTTCAATTTATTGTGCATTCCGCCCTTTTCGTTTGAAGCAACGGGCGATATCGGCGCCCAGACACGAAGTGCGGCAGCCAACTATTGCCGTATCCGCCGCGCGCTCTATATCGTCGATCCGCTGACTGCCTGGGACGAGCCGTCTGACCTCATTACCGGCGCAAACAGTCTGGATGGCGCGACTTGGGGATTGGCACGCAATGAAAATGCCGCGGTTTATTTTCCACGATTACGCAGTCCCGATCCGCTGCAGGAAGGGCGGCTGGCGGAATTTGCACCCTGCGGGGCGATTGCAGGTGTCTTTTCGCGTACCGACAGTCAGCGCGGTGTCTGGAAAGCTCCCGCCGGGATTGAGGCGGCCCTGAGTGGTGTATCCGAATTGACCGTCAAATTGACCGATGGCGAGAATGGCCAGCTCAACCCGCTGGGTGTGAACTGCCTGCGCAGCTTTCCGGTGATCGGACGTGTTGTGTGGGGTGCGCGTACACTGCGGGGCGCGGATTCCCTGGCGTCCGAGTGGAAATACGTGCCGGTGCGGCGGCTTGCGCTGTTTATCGAGGAAAGCCTCTACCGGGGTACGCAATGGGTCGTGTTCGAACCCAACGATGAACCGTTGTGGGCGCAGATACGGCTGAATCTGGGTGCGTTCATGCAGAATCTGTTCCGCCAGGGGGCATTCCAGGGCCGTTCGCCGCGCGAAGCCTATTTCGTCAAGTGCGATCGCGAAACCACCACACAAAATGATATCGATCTCGGTATCGTGAATATCATCGTCGGATTCGCCCCCTTGAAACCGGCCGAGTTTGTCGTCATCAAGCTCCAGCAGATAGCCGGACAAATTGAAATTTAAGGAGAACAATTCATGGCTCAGTTCAGTGTCAATGCATCGCGTTTCGATCCTTACAAAAACTTCAAATTCCGTGTGAAGTGGGATGGCCGTTATGTCGCGGGAATCAGCAAGGTTGGCGCGCTCAAGCGTTCGACCGAACTGGTCGAGCATCGCGAAGGCGGCGACCCCTCCACGTCGCGCAAATCACCCGGCCGCAACAAATATGAGGCCATTACGCTCGAGCGGGGTGTGACGCATGACACCGAGTTCGAAAAATGGGCCAACAAGGTCTGGAATTTCGGTTCCGGATTGGGGGCTGAGGTCTCGCTCAAGGATTTCCGCAAGGATCTCATCATCGAGGTCTACAACGAAGCGGGACAGCTGGCCATTGCCTATAAGGTTTTTCGCTGCTGGGTGTCGGAGTATCAGGCGCTGCCCGATCTCGATGCCAATGCCAACGCCGTCGCGATTCAGACGATCAAGCTCGAGAACGAAGGCTGGGAGCGTGACTATGAAGTCGCCGAACCGGCGGAACCCAGCTTTACCGAGCCTGCCTGAGTGCCGTCATGCTGAATCTCTCCCCGGCACGGATACTGGAAGTGTGGGAAAGCGGAGCAAGGCGGCATCCACTGGATCGCGCTTTACTGCTCCTGCACCAGATGCGGCCGGATGCGGTGTTGCCGGATCTGGCCGATCTTTCCATCGGGCAGCGTGATCAACTATTGCTGACATTGCGCCGCAAGCTGTTTGGCCGTGAATTGCCGGGCTATGTCGATTGCCCTGCATGCAGGACACGACTGGAATTTACGCTGGATACGGAAGCATTCCGCAGCGCGGCCAATCATCATCCGGTTGAAGTGGATGGGTTGTGCGTGCGTCAGCCCACCAGCCGGGATCTGGCCAGCGTGATGAACGAGCCCGATCCTGAACAGGCGGCTTATCGGTTAGCGCAGCGGTGCTGTGTCACCGCGGCGGAGGAATCACCGCATGCATTACCGGTATTGAGCGCTGCCCAGGTCGCAAAAATTGAATCCACACTGGCTGAAATCGATACGGTGGCGGATAGTGTGCTGGATTTTACCTGTACGCACTGTCATCACACCTGGCAAACGCCGTTCGATATCGGCGATTACCTGTGGCGTGAGATTGACCGGTATGCGGGTAAGCTCATGCAGGATATTCATATGCTTGCCCGTGCCTATGGCTGGCATGAGCGTGACATACTCGAGCTGAGCGATGTCCGCCGTGCTGCTTACATTGACCGGGTGCTGGCATGAGCGGCTATTTCCAGCGGCTGATCGCGCGCAGTATGGGCACAGGATCGGATGTGCGTCCGCTATCGCCTCAGCCCTATGCGAATTTATCGTATGAAACATTACGGACCGGTGACGATGCGCCGCTTACCATGATCAATACCAATGCGCCGCGCTCAGCAGGTACTGCAGAAGTAACTGATCCTGCGGCCAGGCGTAAGGTGCCATCGGCTGAAACAACAGGTGCAACTGACGCAACTGACACAGCGGGCGCAACTGACACTACGGATACAAGTGATTCGAGCGATTCGTCCATTCCGATACGGCATACGCCTGACGCATCTGCTGTGACTCGCGGCATGCCGGGCGCCCGGACAACACCTGCCGGAACAATGATTGATCCATTGTCCGATAGCATCAGCGGGGTAATTCTGCAGAACCCGCCGCACGCGATCGTTAACCATAAGCCACCGTTGGGGCAGCATGCTGCCAGCCGTGAAGAAGCGGTTGCCAGACCGGACGAACAGGCGGCTCAACCCTCAGCAGAACAAGCAACAGAAGCCTTTTATCTGATGCCGTTACAATCGCCCTCTGTCTCTTCTTTATCGCACAATACCGTTTCATCCGCAACGGCTGCCCCGTTTTCGTTATTTTCTCCGGCGCGTGCTGAAACAGCCGCCCTGTCACAAACGCATTTATCCGCATTAGGGCAGTATAGCCATCAACCTGCGGTATCTGAACCACCCACGATACAAGTGACGATCGGGCGCGTTGAGATTCGCGCTGCCGTTGCGCCGGCGTCTGCCCGGAAAACGTCGGCCAGGTCGCCGGCAATGAATCTGGATGCGTATCTCAAACAGCGCAACGGAGGGCAACGATGAGCAACGCACTGGCGATTGCAACGGTCACCACGGCGCTGGCGCAAATTGTCCGGGCTGCTGTGCAATCGGTACTGCCCGGTGCGGACGTCCTGACCGAGCGGCCTGACGGCACACTGTTAGCCCAACCGCGTGTCCGGTTATTCCTGTATCAGGTGTCGCCCAGCAGTGCGCTCAGGAATAACGATCTGCCCACGCGTACAGCCGACGGCCATTTGATGAAACGACCCGTGGCTGCGCTGGATCTGTACTACCTGCTGGCATTCTATGGCAATGAGAACAATCTCGAACCGCAGCAAATGCTCGGTGCGACGGTGCGTGATATGCATGCAAAACCGGTGCTGATGCGGCAGATGATTGAGGATGCCATTGCCAGTGAACCCTTTCTGGCGGCATCCAATCTGGCTGATGCGGTGGAGCAGATTAAATTTACGCCGCTGTCCTTGTCTCTGGAGGAACTCTCAAAACTCTGGTCGGTATTTTTTCAAGCGCCTTATGCGTTGTCGGTAGCTTATCAGGGTACGGTTATTCTGATCGAAAGTGAGGAGCGTCCATTGACGCCGATGCCCGTTCTGCGGCGCGGCGCAGATGACCGCGGCGTGCGTATTCTGCTGGGGCCGTTTCCGGTCATTGACACCATTCATATCGGCGCACCCGAGGAAGCCGCACAGCGTCCGCGCGCGGCTTCCTATCCCAGTGCGCGATTGGGCACGGTCTTGACCGTCACCGGGCGCAATTTGAGCGGGGAAAGCGTTCAGGTACGCTTCAGCCATACGCGCCTGCCCGTCACGAGAACGATCGCGATTCCACCGGGCGACCGGTCAGGATCCGAATTGACAGTGACACTGGCAGACGATGTGCCGGCGCAAACAGACTGGGCTGCCGGACTTTATACCGTCGTCGTCGTGGTGCAGAGCGGGGCGGCTGAACACACCAGCAATCAGCTTCCGCTATCGTTTGCGCCCAGGATAAACGGCATAACGCCGCCTAATCCGGTTGCACGCGATGGCGGCGGGAATGTTACTCTGACAATTGCCTGCGGTCCTGAGGTACGTCCCGCTCAGCGTGTGGAATTACTCATTGCCGACCGGGAAGTGGCCGCACAGGATCATCCCGTTGATACGGACACCCTGCAATTCATCGTTGAGAGCGCGCCGGTTGTGACGGATGCGCTCGTGCGGCTGCGTATTGACGGGGTGGACAGTTTACCGTTTATACGTCAGACAGTGCCGCCTCCGCCCCGTTTTGTTTTTGACGACAATCAAAAGGTCACCATCCTATGAACGACCTCGCGACCTGGTACAAAACCAATGATGAATACCTGTCAGCCGCCCTGGTCTGGTTACGGTTGAGATTGACGCGTTTGATCGAACAGCAGCAAACGGGGAACGATATCCCGTCTTCTTTAGAAACGGCTCCGGTCAGCGATACGCAGATCGAGCAGGCTGCGGCAATCATGCAGCAAACCGCGGCATCGGATCTGTCACCCGCACTGGTTATTCTGAGTAACCGGTTGGGATTAGGGCCGTTTGAGATGCAGATTCTGCTGCTGTGTACAGCCATGGAATTTGATACGCGCATGAGTGTACTCTGTGCCCAGGCGCAGAATGATGCGGCACACCCTTATCCGACTTTTGCGCTGGCGCTGGCTTTGTTTGATGATCCTGTGTGGGAGGCGCTTTCTCCAGAACGCCCGCTGCGTTACTGGCAGTTGATTGAAATCAATCAATCGGCGGCACAACCGTTGACGGTCAGTGCATTACGCGCGGATGAGCGTGTGGTGAATTACATCAAGGGACTCAATTATCTGGATGACCGGTTAAAACCATGGGTTGTACCCATGACCGGTGCGGCGGATGTGTTACCGCCTTCTCAGCAGCGGCAGGCCGAAAACATCATCCGGTATATCCAGGCGGCTGCGCACGAATGGCCTGTTGTGAATCTGCTCGGTGCGGACTCAGCCAGTAAACGCGCGCTTGTCAAACAGGCCGCACACGCGTTGGGGTTGAATGTTTATCGATTGTCCGCCGAGGTATTGCCGGCTTCATGGCGCGAATTGGAAACGTTTGCGCGGCTGTACCAGCGTGAAAGCTATCTGCTGCCCATTGCCCTGTATCTGGAGGTGCCGGACGGTGACAAAGCGCTGGCTGCGATCAATCATTTTCTGGCCAGATCAAGCGGTCTGGTATTCATCGATACGCGGGAATCCTGGCCGCATGCGGAGCGCGATCTGCTGACGGTGGATGTCGCTAAGCCGACCTCGGCAGAACAGACCGCAATATGGCAGCAGGTATTGGGTGAACATGCAGGGTCGGCGCCTGTATCGCTGGCAAGCCAGTTCAACCTGAGTTTTCCTGACATTCACCGCATCGCGCAGGTGGCATCCGGCACGGTTACAGAGGCCGAGAATAATGATGAGCAGTCTGTTCTGAATCGCGCCTGGAACGCCTGTCTGATCACCACACGCCCGCGATTGGATACGCTTGCTCAGCGCCTGGAGGTGAAAGCGCGCACCTGGGAAGACCTGGTATTACCGGATGCGGAAAAGAATACGTTGCAGCACATCATGAATCAGGTCGGTCAGCGTCATCTTGTGTATGGTCAATGGGGGTTTGGCCGCAGAATGAGCCGTGGATTGGGCATCAGCGTGCTGTTTGCGGGGGAGAGCGGCACCGGTAAAACGCTGGCGGCCGAAGTGATCGCGCACCAATTGAGACTCAATCTGTACCGTATCGATCTGTCGCAAGTGATCAGCAAATATATCGGGGAAACCGAGAAAAATCTGCGCAAGCTGTTCGATGCCGCGGAAGATGGCGGAACTATTCTGTTCTTTGACGAAGCCGATGCCCTGTTCGGCAAGCGCAGCGAAGTCAAGGACAGTCATGACCGCTACGCCAATATCGAAATCAACTATCTGCTGCAGCGCATGGAGGCTTACCAGGGTCTCGCGATTCTGGCAACCAATATGAAAAATGCGCTCGACACCGCTTTCATGCGCCGCCTGCGTTTCATCATCAATTTTCCGTTTCCGGGTATCCCCGAACGCAAACGCATCTGGGAAACCGCCTTTCCCGAGGAGACCGCCAAGGAAACACTGGATTACGCGCGTCTGGCGCGCTTCAATCTGACCGGTGGCAGTATCCAGAATATCGCGATCAATGCGGCCTTTCTGGCCGCGAGCGCAGGGTGCTGCGTAACCATGCCTTTGATTCTGGAAGCGGTACGCAGTGAATTCCGGAAACTGGAGAAGCCGATCAACGAGGCTGAATTCCGGCTCATGCAAGCGGTGGAGGTGCATGCATGAACATCAAACTGCATATCGACCGGTTAGTGCTGGATGGCCTCGATTTTTCGCCTGATCAGCAGCAAGTGTTACAAACCAGCGTAGTGAATGAATTGACCCGGCTGTTGAGCGAAGGGGGCGTGGCGCCGCATCTTTCCGGAGGTATTGCCCTGGCCCGGTTGTCCGCGGGCGATATCCAGGTAGCGGACAGCCGCCCGGCGCAACTGGGCCGGCAAATTGCGCAATCGGTCTATGGAGGCATTGGCTATGAATAAAACCGCTACGACTCAACCCGATAAAACGGCAAATTCTTTGTCACTAACCCGTAGTATCCTCCAGCGCAAATGCGCCTGCGGCAACCATACCATCGCCGGTGGTGAGTGCGCGGATTGTGCAAAGAAAAAGATGGGACTGCAACGCAAGCTCACTATCGGTGCGAGTAACGATCCCTTGGAACAGGAAGCGGATCGGGCTGCTGAGCAGGTTGTGTCTATGCCATTAAATTCAAGGGCTAATCATGTACCGCCACGCATTCAGCGTTTCAATGGGCAAGCGGGTGAGGGTTTATATACAGCTCCTCCCAGCGTAGATAGCGTGCTGACCAGTTCCGGCAGACCACTTGAACCGGCGTTACGACAGGATATGGGATTACGTTTTGGGCATGATTTTTCGCAGGTGCGGGTTCATACCGGCAATGCAGCTGAGCAATCGGCAAGGGATGTGAATGCGTATGCTTATACCGTAGGAAATAATATCGTATTTGGTGTAGGTCAATATTCTCCGGGTACTCATGAGGGACAGAGGTTGCTTGCACATGAATTAGCACATGTTGTGCAGCAAGATGGCATTCCTGACAATCCGAACCGCAGCCTGATTGTGGGATCGTCGGATGACCCTTTTGAGCGGGAAGCCGACTCTGCCGCAGATACTGCTCTGCGAGGTGAAGCAGTCTCGCTTCAACGAAGCGGCGCTGGTCAAGTTCGGCGTTTGCAACGCGCTGTTAGCAAGGTCTGTAATCCGCCAAGTGTTTGGTTCGCGCTTGGAGGGCCTCAAAATCTTCCAGCCGCTCAAGCGTTTGGTGCTATTGCAGAAACCTTTATTTCCACCACGGTAATAGCAACTAACGGGGTAGCTTTAGGAAATTTTTACTTGGACAATCCTTTAGCTGGCCCAATAGATCCTGTTTTAGTCGCATTTATCATTGCTAAGAACCCAGGAATGAGCATAGCTCAAAAAATCGCACTTGCAGCGGCAGCAGTAGCTCGCCCCGATGTGTTAATGCACCAAGGTGTGCTAACCGAGTTCGAAGAGGTAAAACCGAACTCAGTGGCGGGACGTGCTGCGGGGCGTACAAAGGTAAGTTTTCTCAGCGGGTTCTATCCAGGTTTCAGCCTGCCCTACACTGCTGGTGCAACTTTTACGCCTCCGGCGCCATTCGTGATCGTTTCCGGAGTTATCCCTGGTACAAGCGTACCTCTCGTGGTGACATTCGAGATTACGCGAGATAGAAACGGGCTTTTGGTATATGACATTTGCGTAGAAACTGATTGGCTTCTGGCATCGCTCGCGGCTATAGCCATTGTGATCGCAATCATACTGATACTCCTCTCCCGAGGTGCTATCCGACCTGTGCCAATGCCAATCCCTGCTTTCGCGGGCTTGTCAGAAAACGCTCCGATGAGCGATTCTATGAAGGGAGAAGATGTGGGGATATCAACAGAAGTGGCAACAACGGCTATCTCAGAAGGAGATTCCATTGTTTGATAAGTTCCAAAATCATTTATGCTTAAGAAAGCCATCCAGTAAGGACTGGAGCAGGGCTGTATCTTTGCCTTCCAGACGCTTCTCAAGGAAGGATATTGCATCTTGGATCCGATTCGGATTACCAGAATTAATCTCCCGTTGCCATTCCTCAATTTCGCTAAGAGAGAATCCTAAATCCTCGAGAATTGACAACCGTTCAGGAGCAGATTGTTGTATCCAACGTCCTACCTCTTGGGTCGCTTTCTGGATAGATATTATCGAATCAGCAATAGGTATTGACGTATCAGGAAAAATCCAGATTCTGAAAGGCGGTGTTCCTATCCACATACGTATTGCATCAAACAGGTCACTGTCTTTTGCATTTATTGATAAACGCGAATTCAAAAGTACTCCGTCACGCAGTCGATACCAAAGCCCGTTGCCACCGCCTGGTCCTTCGCCAAGAAACCAACCTTCCTCAACAATTTCGCCTTGGAGATCAAATTTTCCTGGGAGTAATGCTATTGCATTGATGCTCATTTACTTTTTTGTTTGTTGTGGAAAGTGGCTAATTGTAAAGCACCGGGATGGTGTTGACCAAGAGCAGGTATCTTATGTCAGACATTTTATCTATCAGCTCAGTGTAGGGCGAATTAATAAAGCTCGTGTAGGGTGGATGAGTGAAGCGTAATCCGCCATATGAATTAACAAAAAACAGATGAAAAGATGAATAAAACCATGCTCACAACTCAGCAACGAATGGCATCGAAGTCATTCTTTCCCGTGCAGGCCGGTATTCTGCAACGCAAATGCGCTTGCGGTAACCCTATCACTACGGGTGGCGAGTG
>CAZTCY010000063.1:0-17837 GCA_964612715.1 uncultured Nitrosomonas sp.
TTTCTATCGTCGCATCGATTGTCGGTTGCTATTACGTCAAAATGCAGGAAGGCGGTACGATCATGAAAGCGCTTTACCGCGGGTTGATCGTTGCGGGCGGTATTGCACTGGTGGCTTTTCTGCCGGTGACCGTATGGTTCATGGCGGATATGTCGCTCGAAGTTTCCGGTGTTGAAGTGGCTGGCGGTGCTCTGGTGCTGCGTGTGTTCCTGGCGGGTGCAATTGGTTTGTTGTTGACCGGTGCAATGGTTGTGATTACCGAGTACTACACATCCACAGATTATCCACCAGTACAGAATATTGCAGAAGCGTCTACAACGGGACATGCAACGAATATCATCGCTGGTTTAGGCGTGTCTATGCGTGCTACTGCAGCGCCAGTTATAGCTGTTTGTTTAAGTATTTTGATGGCATATGCATTAGCTGGCTTGTATGGTATTGCGATTGCGGCTACCGCGATGCTGTCGATGACCGGTATCATTGTGGCATTGGATGCGTATGGTCCGATTACCGATAACGCGGGTGGTATCGCAGAAATGGCTGAATTGCCTGAATCTGTCCGTGCGGTTACCGATCCGCTTGACGCAGTGGGCAACACCACCAAAGCGGTTACCAAAGGGTATGCGATTGGTTCTGCAGGGCTTGCTGCACTCGTATTGTTTGCGGACTATACACACGGGTTGGAGAATGCCGGCCATGCGTTGACTTTTGATTTGTCGAACCATATGGTCATCATTGGCTTGTTTATCGGGGGTATGATTCCGTACTTGTTTGGTGCAATGTCGATGGAAGCCGTAGGTCGCGCGGCGGGTTCTGTGGTGATTGAAGTGCGTCGCCAGTTCAAGGAAATTCCCGGCATTATGGACGGTTCGGCCAAGCCGGATTATTCGCGTGCGGTGGATATGCTGACCAAATCTGCGATTCGGGAAATGATGATTCCATCACTTTTGCCGGTATTAGTGCCGCTGCTGGTTGGCGTGTTACTTGGCCCGCAAGCGCTGGGCGGTGTCTTGATGGGGTCTATCGTAACCGGTCTGTTCGTGGCGATTTCCATGACAGCGGGCGGCGGTGCCTGGGATAACGCCAAAAAATATATCGAAGATGGACATTTTGGGGGTAAAAACAGTGAAGCGCATAAAGCGTCCGTTACCGGCGATACTGTCGGTGATCCTTACAAGGATACCGCAGGTCCGGCGATCAATCCGCTGATCAAGATTATCAATATTGTAGCGTTGATGATTATTCCATTGCTGTAATGATGCCCTGATTTCGGCGGAATCAAAAAAGCACACCTTTCAGGTGTGCTTTTTTTATGGATGTCATTCAAACAAGCGGGTAATTCTAATTCGAGTGAATCAGACCATTAGACGGGGAAGTATCAATTTCCGCGTAATCTGATGCCGAGCAGTTTGATTTTACGATAAAGATGCGTTCGTTCCAGTCCTGCACGTTCGGCAACGCGTGTCATGTTGCCGTTTTCTTCTTCAATCAGGCGTTCAAAATACGTTTTTTCAAACAAGTCACGCGCTTCCCGGAGAGAAAGATCGAAAGGAATATCCGGTGCGGTTGATTTGACCGTCGATTCAGGGAAAACCATTGCCTGTTGCACCATATCGGCAGTAATTTCATCGCCGGCACAGGTCAATGCGAGAGAATGCACGACACCCGTAAGTTGCGTCAGATTACCGGGCCAATCATAATTGCGCAGATAATTCAGAGCGGCTGTGCTGAATTTCAGTACAGGCGAGACTTCCCCGGCTTCGGCGAAGCTTGTCAGGATCTGATTGGCTAATTCCGGAATATCTTCACGATGCGCGCGCAGGGCGGGTACACCGATGCTGAGACCACTGAGCGAATCGTATAATTTGGTAATATAGTTGCCGTGCGCGGCAAGCTCGGCCAAAGGCTGTGTGGTTGCACAAACCAGCCGTACATTATATTTTTCCAGCTTGCTCAGTAAAAGTAATAATCCTTTCTGGGCCAGCTTGTTGATTTCGCCGATGTCATTTAGGAACAATAAACCATCGCGCGCTTTTTCCAGTAAATCCAAAGGTTTTTCTGCCAATACGACAAGCGTTTCAGGTTCCACCCAGGGTGTGTTGGGGCGGTGTAGAAAGCGTGCACAAATGTCCATACCGACACCGGGTTCTCCCATCAGTAACAGCGGTGTTTTCAGATTGACAACTTTTTCAAGTTTTTTTTTGAGCTCTATAATCAGAGCGCCCTTACCCAGACTGGATAATGAAAGTGTCGTTTGCTGCTTGTTTTGACCACCGCGCAAAGCCTTGCCGACCGTGGTGAGCAGTTTTTGCAGGGGTATGGGTTTTTCCAGATAACCGAATGCGCCAATCCGTGTCGCTTCAACGGCAGTATCGATAGTACCGTGTCCTGACATCATGATGACCGGCATGGTCAGCATGCCGCTGCTGGCCCAGTCTTTGAGCAATGTAATGCCGTCTGTATCCGGCATCCAGATATCCAGTAAAACCAGGTCCGGTCGTGTCTGACTGCGCCATATGCGTGCCTGTTCTGCATTCTCGGCCAGCGCTACACGGTAGCCTTCATCGCGCAAAATTTCAAACAATAACTCACGTATACCAATTTCGTCATCAACTACCAATATCGTGTTGTTTGTTGTCATTTTGATTCTATCCTTAGTCTTTTAGCTAAGCGGCTTTTTCTATGGCCGGCAGGGTGATCGTGATTTGAGCGCCCCGTGGTTTTAAATTCTGAATGGTTATAGTACCCTCATGTTCTTCTACAATTTTTTTGACGATAGGCAATCCCAGTCCGGTTCCTTTTACTTTGGTTGTCACGTAAGGTTCAAATACGCGTGATCTGACTTCGTCCGGAAATCCGCCTCCGTTATCCCGGATCGCTAACTTTACACTGTCTTGTATTGCTTCGGTCTGAATTTCGATGATTGGTTCGTCAATCCCTGCCAGAGCATCTTGTGCGTTGAGTAATAGATTATGCAATACTTGACGCAATTGCGCAGAGTCGCCATAAATCGCAGGCAGATTGCTTCCCAGTATACGCTTGATCCGTATCGGGCGCGCTTGGCTTGCAGTGCTTGTCGTTTCATAAAGTGTTAAGATTTCCTGTACCAGATCATTAATATCCAGTGTGCGTTTTTCAAGAGCAGGTGCACGTGCATACTGGCTAAATTCATTGACCATACGCTTTAATGCTTCGACCTGATTAACTATGGTTTCTGTTGACCGGCGCAGAATGGTTGCATCCTGTTCACTCAGTTTGCTCGCCAGTTTATGTTCCATACGTTCTGCAGAAAGCTGAATCGGGGTCAGGGGGTTCTTGATTTCGTGTGCCAGACGCCGCGCTATCTCACTCCATGCGACAGCGCGCTGTACCTGCAACAGGTTGGTAATATCATCAAATACCACGACGCCACCATTACCGGATATTTCCGGCAGGCGTGTTCCGCGTAACAATAATACCTGGTGATCGCCGTCATTGGTGCGCGTTATTTGCCGTTGCCACATGCCGGCCTCTCCTGAATTAAAACCATTGCGCGCTTCGGTTATCAGGGTCTTGATCTGGGGTTCTTTTTCAATACAGCCGTCAATTACCGAACCATCGAGGCTGATGAGCGGTGCCTGCAGAATTTTTTCCGCACTGCGATTGGCCTTGATCAAATTCAATTGTTCATCAAACACCAGCACGCCAGACGAAAGATTGGCGAGTATGCTTTCCAGATGCGCACGCGCGCTTTCGACTTCCTGTTGATTATGTTGAGCTGCTGCGCGGGCCTCTTCAAGTTGCTGCGTCATCAGATTAAAGGATTCGGTCAATACACCCAGTTCGTCCCGGCTTTGAACCAGATGACGGCGACTGTAATCGCCTTGCGCGATGGCGCGTGTACCTTCTGCCAGCATACCCAGTGGCGCGCTCAGGTGTTCACTGAGATAAGAAGCCGTTGCCAAAGCTGAAAAAAGCGATAAAAATAACGCCAGCGTCAGCGTCGCGCTGTAGAGCCGCGTCAGTCCATGACGCGATAGTAAAAGCTCCTGATAATCCTGAAAGCCTTCTTCCACTCTTTTGGCATCTCTGGCGAGTTGTTCCGGAACGACCTGCAGTAACTGTAAAATCCGTATGTCATCATTTAAACTGAGTACATTAACCGGTGTCAGTACGCGTAAGTACAACCCCTTGCCTTCAATCGATTCAATGGCGCTAAACGGTTTCTGCGCTCTGATGCGCCGCATGACGGAGATACTCGGCGCAGCCGGAAAAACCGTCAGACTGCTTTCACTGGAGAAAGTGATAACCTTGCCATCCTGATTGAAGAGGGTAGCTTCATCGATTTGTGACTGTAATAATAATTCGTTGAGCACAGCGACAGGCGAAGCCAATGGATCGGAAAGCGTCAGTGCTGTTGCGTGTGCTTTTTTTTGCAGTTCCTCCAATAAATTTTTCAACATGGTTTGTCCGAGGTTCATGCCGCCCTCAAGTGCCCGGTCGACTTTGACATCAAACCAGGATTCGATGCTCTTTCCAAGAAACTGTACGGATACGGTATAAACCAGAGCACCGGGAAGAATAGCCATTAATGAAAAAATCAATAACAGGCGGAGTGCCAGTCTCGATCCGAATACACCGGACTTAAGCCGCCGCCTGAATCGCCAGAGCAGGAAGCCGACCACGATCATAAACAGGAGCACAAAAGCAATGTTAATGATTAACAGAATTTTATAGCGGCGTTCAAAAAAGTCTGTGTTAGCCCCGGCTGTGGCTAGCAGGAACAGCATGATTGCGCCCAATCCTGTACAAATGATCAGCACATATTTCATTGTTGGTATGAGAACTGAAAGAGATGATCCGATGAGGGTAATTTCATACGCCACTGCAGGCGTTCGGAGCTCAGGTTCCATGCGCTTGAGCCCAGCGCTTCAACCTGGAATGGTTTGGGCATGCGCGTTAAATCCAGCCATAATCGTAACGTCGCATGATAATCGCTGGTATCTGAAAGTTCGGAGATAACGGTCAGCGGAAGTTTGCGTTGTTGTTGTAACGCCTGCAAGGCTTCTTTCAGCGTAAAGAAGTATTTTGTAAAGGTGGGGTCGCTGAGTTGATATTGCCGGGTGAGCGTGTAATATCTCAGGCCAATGCGTGTCTTGATGCGCGCGACTTCATTATCCAGCCAGTACCAGCGTGGTTCAACCAGTGTGAATTTGGTGACAAAATAGAGTACAACACCTTTTTCCAGCGCCTGTTCCAGTGTCGGATTCAGTGCAATTTCGGAATCCACGCTCATAAAATAAGTATTCTCAGCAAATTCCAGTTTGAATGTGCGCACCTGGATGCTGCCATTTGCACATGCACTTGCAGTAAATAGCCCGAGCGATACAACCATGCAGGACAGAAAAAGTTGCATCAAACGGCTTTGCTTCATGAAGAATTTAAAGCTTGTGTAATAGGGCGTAAAAAAAACCATCGTGTTGCATGTCCGGCAATAGTTGTCCATCCGGTATCATGGGATCAGAAAGCGGTAACAGATGCGCATCGGAATGTTGCTGTATAAATTGTGCGATTTGCAATTTATTTTCTTCATGAAAAATTGAGCATGTGACATACAGCAACTTACCATTTCTGGCTAAAATTTGCCACAACGCATTCAGGATTGCATGCTGGTCTGCGGCAAATTTTTTCAGATCGCTTTCACGCCGTACCCATTTGATATCAGGGTGCCGGCACACGACACCCGAAGCTGAACAAGGAACATCGGCCAGGATACGGTCAAACGGTTTGCCATTCCACCAGGCGTCCGGTGTTGCTGCGTTGCCGCAGATGATCTGTGCTGCATGCAATTGCAGACGCAGAAGATTTTGTCTGACCTGTGCAAGGCGATTTTCGTCATTGTCCAGAATGGTTAATGAGAGATCCGCGAGTTCCAGTAAGTGTGTGCTTTTGCCGCCGGGCGCTGCGCAGGCGTCAAGCACGCGCATGCCTGATTGCACATCGAGCAGTGTGGCGGCCCGTTGTGCGCCTGCATCTTGTACAGAGAGCAGGCCGTCATAAAAACCGGGCAATTTCTCGACGCCGACAGGGTGTTTCAGCAGCAATGCTTCAGGCCATACCAATTGTGCTTCCATGCCATGCTCGGCGAGGCATTGCTGGTAATCCGCTATGCTGGTTTTGCGCCGGTTGACGCGCAATGTCATTGGCGGATGTTTGTTGTTCGCCGCCAGAATAGTCTGAAAATCCCGGGGATACTGGGTACGCAGCTTGTCGATCCACCATTGCGGATGAGAATAAAAACTTACGTCTTTTTCGGTTGTTTTGGCGATCAATGTTTCTTTACGGCGGATGAAATTGCGTAAAACGGCATTGACCAACCCCTGAATTTTTTTGTTATCGCTGAATGTGCGCGATGCTGTGACAATCTGGTTGGTAACCGTATAGGCCGGTGATTTGCTGTAGAGCAATTGGTACAGTCCGATCAATAACAGATAATATATCTTGCGGTCCTGTACTTTTTTTTCAAGCAGATGAGCGAGAATTTCAGTGAGCTGGCCATGGTGGCGCAGTACGCCGTAACTGAAGTCCTGAATGGCACCTTTTTGCTGATGCGACAATGCCGGATGCTTCTGCCAGCATTCCTGCAGCACCTGGATCAGGTTGGCGCCGCGTAAAACATCGCTCACGATACCGGCGGCGATGAGTTGAGTTTTAACCATGACCATCCGCAGCAGCATTGCCTGTGTCAAAATAATCTCCCGGATGTATTTCAAATCCGGTCAGAAATTCTGCCGCTGATAGTCGCTTACCGCCGGATTTCTGAATAATTTCAAGCCGTATCAGGCCGGTACCACAGGCGACAATGATGCCATCGCGTTCAATGGCTGTAACCTTTCCCGGTTGATCAGAATCGTGCGCTATTACGCTGGCCTGCCAGATTTTAATGGTCTGTCTTTGAAAAGACGTGTAAGCGCCCGGCGCCGGATTGTAAGCACGAATGGCCCGGTCAATGTGTTCGGCTGGTTTGCGCCAATCAATAAGCGTTTCATTTTTTCTGATTTTTACGGCATAACAGGCCAGCGCTTCGTCCTGGGTTACCGGTGTAAGCCGGTTTTGCTGCAACAATGTCAGCGCTTTGATTATGGCATGTGCGCCCAGCGTGCTGAGCTTGTCATGCAGCGTCTGTGTGGTGTCGTCGCGTGAAATGACAATTGATTCATTAAGCAGCATGGCTCCCGTATCAAGTCCGGCATCCATTTGTATGATGGTGATGCCGGTTTCCTGGTCGCCAGCCAGAATGGCTCTTTGAATCGGCGCCGCGCCGCGCCAGCGCGGCAGTAACGATGCATGGATATTCAGGCAGCCCTGTCGGGGTATTTTTAATACTGCCTCGGGCAGAATCAGGCCATAGGCAGCGACAATCATTAAATCCGCATCCATTTCACGAAGCTGTGCGTGTATTGTCTGATCTTTCAGTGATTGCGGTTGCAGCAGATTCAGGCCGTGCGCCTGAGCCAGAAGCTTAACGGCGCTGGCTGTCATTTTCATTCCACGGCCTGCCGGACGATCGGGTTGCGTTAATACTGCGACAATATCATGATTTTCCTTGATTAATGTATCCAGTGCCGTTGCAGCAAAAACAGGCGTTCCTGCGAATATTATTTTCATTGGGTTGTCTGTTTTTAATCAATTACATTGTACTACGCTGTTTTTTCTTAATTTTTGATAAAATACGCGATAATTTGAATGCTGACCAGTATTCGACAAAAACCTTACCTTCGAGATGATCCATTTCGTGCTGAATACATATGGCCAGCAATCCTGATGCTTCCAGCGTAAAAAGTTTGCCTTCGGCATTCAATGCGCTGACAGTTACGGATTCGGCGCGTTTCACTTTGCCGTATATGCCAGGCACGGATAAACAGCCTTCTTCGTATTCGAGTACGCCGTTACGCGCGATAATTTTAGGATTGATGAAGGTATACAATTGATCATGCGTTTCAGATATATCGATAACGATAATGCGTTCATGCACATCGACTTGTGTTGCGGCAAGACCAATGCCGGGAGCGGCGTACATGGTTTCCGCCATGTTCTGAATCAGTGTGCGTGTTTTTTCGGTTACCTCGGTGACGGGTGCTGCGACAATGTGTAGCCGTTCATCCGGATATTGTAGAATTTTTAGAATAGCCATAAAAAGTGATTTAATTTAACAAACAGAATATTGATATAGATCGTATTATTGGCAAGCAATTCTGTGCTCACTGAAATATTTTTCGTATTCGAGGTTACATATGCGCAAGCCTATTATAGCTATAATCATCGGTCTAAGCCTGCTTTCCATTCCGCCTGTTTATGCTGTCGATGATACGCTGCTCAGGCCGGATTCGCCGCAGCGCCATGTCGTAGTGAGTGGCGACACCTTATGGGGGATCGCTGCGCGATTTCTGAAAGATCCCTGGCGATGGCCTGAAATTTGGGGGCTTAACCGTGATCAACTGAAGAATCCCCATCAAATATACCCTGGTGATGTGATTGTTTTGGAAAGAACATTAAAGGGCAACCGATTGCATTTGGTAAAAGGAGACGGGGATCAGCGGACCGTTAAATTGTCGCCCAATGTACGGATTGAACCGGTTGATTCAGGCGCTATTCCTAGTATACCGGCTTCTGTGATAGAGCCGTTTTTGACTCAGCCATTAGTGATTGAAAGGGATGGTTTGTTGCAAGCGCCTTTCTTATTGGGAACAAGCGATAACCGGGTTGTCATGAGCGCCGGCAATACAGTTTATGTGAGTAATATGTCCTATGATCTGGGCAAGGCATGGCAGATTTTCAGACCGGGAAAGGCACTGAATGATCCTGATCTGAATAATCAGATTATCGGTTATGAAGCGGAGTATTTGGGTAACGCAAGCGTTACTGTTTTTGATGAAATTAGCACTGCGATGATAACGTATTCGACGCAGGAAATTTTGAAAGGCGATCGTCTTGTTCCTGCACCGGGGATTATTTTTAATAATTATGCGCCACATGCGCCGGTTGTGCCGATCAATGGCCGTATCCTGTCTGTCTATGGCGGTGTGACTGAGATTGCCAAAGGTTCTATCATAACGCTGAACAAGGGCGCGCGAAATGGTGTGGAAATGGGAAATGTGCTTGCCATTTATCGCAGAAGTCAGACTCGAATGCCGGATGGGAAAATGATAGCATTACCGGAGGAGCGTTCAGGTCTGGTATTTGTATTTCGTGTGTTTGATCATGTATCTTATGCGTTAGTGGTTCAAAGCAAAGGCCCTATCCTGATTCAGGACGCAGTTAAAAATCCGTAAAGGGTAAAGGCGAGCATAATAACTATAACCGTGTATCATGGGCGATTGACAGAAATACGCGACGGCTGAATTCTTGCCGTATTCAGAAAGAAAAGCAACATAATTGATGCAAGCATTGAACAAGCCGGTATTTATTCGGAAGCAATATTTGATCAAGTGCAGCCAGAGTGATTTATGAATCATGCGATTGATGGTACAGACATCGAATCCTGGTTGAAACTTTGTCTCATTAAGGGTGTTGGTGACGAATCCATACGCCGGCTGCTGGTTGTATTTGGCAGTCCGGCGGCGATTTTATCGGCGCCTGAAGCGGTGCTAGAGCGAATTGTCAGGAAATCCATAGGAAAGCATATCAAACGTGGCGCCGAACCCGAGCGGGTCAACACAACCTTGCGGTGGCTGAAAGATTCGGCGAATTCCATTGTTACGCTGGCTGAATCTGACTATCCAGCACAGTTGCTGCATATCCAGGATCCGCCGCCATTACTTTATTTTAAGGGAAATCGCGATCTGCTGGCTAAGCCGGCATTGGCGATAGTCGGCAGCCGCAATGCAACACCGCAAGGATTGTCCAATGCCGAAGTGTTTGCAGAATCCGCAAGCAATGCTGGATTCTGTATTATCAGCGGCCTGGCGCTCGGCATAGATACGGCGGCCCATCTTGGCGGTTTACGGGGTTCCGCTGCGAGTATGGCAGTGGTCGGGACGGGATTGGATATTGTCTATCCTGCAAAGAATCATCAGCTTGCACATAAGCTGGCCAGAAATGGTGCACTTATTTCTGAATTGCCGCTCGGCACGCCTGCGATCGGCAGAAATTTTCCCAGAAGAAATCGTATTATCAGCGGTATGAGCCAGGGTTGTTTAGTTGTCGAAGCCGCTTTGCGCAGCGGTTCATTGATAACGGCAAGACAGGCCTTGGAACAGGGGCGCGAAGTTCTGGCAATACCCGGTTCCATTCATTCGCCGTTGTCTAAAGGCTGTCATTTATTGATCAAGGAAGGTGCCAAACTTGTTGAGAGTATTCAGGATATCCTGGATGAGTTGAATTACCCTGTCCGCAACGGGTGCCAGACGAAAAAGGATGTTCAGGAAAACCGTACAGAAAGGATGATTCAAGCCAAAATCCAACGCTCCCCTGAAGATTCTTCCCAGCCAGATGAAGGTGCGTTGTTACTCAAATGCCTGGGGCATGATGTGATCGATATTGATACGCTATGTATGCGAAGTGGCTTGACGGTTGAATCTGTATCCGCCATGCTATTAACACTTGAACTTAACGGTTATGTTTCTTGTCTTCCGGGCGGTTGTTATCAAAGAACTGCGCGATAAATACAATAGTCAGTCACTGGAAAAAAAAGAATTAGAAAGCATATTATGACGTATGTTTCAAATGACGCCGACGCGCCTGTTTCAGATATATGATGAAATTTCCGTTTAATAAGATAAAGTAAACATTATATTTACAACGATTAGACACTACGATGTTCGAAATACTTTATTATTTGTTTGAGAATTACTTTGACTCAGGAAGTTATCCTGATTCAGCAACGCTAACCCGCAAATTAACCATGGCAGGCTTTAATGATGAGGATATCCATCAGGCGCTTGACTGGTTGTCGGAGTTGGCGCAGCAGGATAATGGCAGTTATCCGGATTCGCTTGCTGAGAATAAATCCGTTCGTTGTTTCAGTACGGTTGAAATGGAGAAAATCGACACTGAAGGCCGCGGTTTTATTATTTTTCTGGAACAATCCAAAATTATTAATCCACTGCAACGTGAGCTGCTGATAGATCGCGTTATCGCGCTGGACGAAGGTTCATCAAGTCTTGAGAAAATTAAGCTCATCGTACTGACTGAACTTTGGATGCATAATCAGTTATCGGATGATGCAGTCTTGGAAAAATTACTGATTGTCAGTGATGCGCATCATTGGCATTGAGTGCTATTCTTTTCAGGCGATTAACGCAGTAATAATTTTCCGGGTATGAATGTGTTTGATATATCAGCTGATACATCTAGAGTTTCAAAAAAGTGTTTTTATTTTCCAGTTACTGTTGTAGCGCAAAAACTGACCGTGACCCGTTTTTATGAGAGGGGCCATGAGTAAAACGTTGGTTATTGCGGAAAAGCCGTCTGTAGCTGCTGACATTGCACGTGTGCTGGGTGGTTTTACCAAGCATACAGATTATTTTGAAAATGAGAATTATATTGTTTCATCCGCTGTAGGGCATCTGCTGGAACTTGTCGTGCCTGAAGAATATGAGGTTAAACGGGGTAAATGGAGTTTTGCCAATTTGCCGGTTATTCCGCTTCATTTTGACTTGAATCCCATAGAGAAAACAGCGTCTCGCTTAAAACTTCTAACAAAGCTCATTAAACGCAAGGATGTTGATGTCATCATTAATGCGTGTGACGCTGGACGTGAAGGTGAATTGATTTTTTACTACATCATGCGCCATGTTCATAACAACAAGCCGATTAAGCGCCTGTGGTTACAGTCCATGACACCCGATGCGATCCGTGAAGGGTTTAAAAAATTGCTGGATAACTCGGAGGTCCATTCATTGGCTGAGGCTGCCGTGAGCCGCTCGGAATCGGACTGGCTGGTTGGAATCAATGGTACACGTGCGATGACCGCCTTTAATTCCCAGGAAGGCGGTTTTCACAAAACAACGGTGGGGCGTGTGCAGACGCCGACACTGGCGATTCTGGTTGAGAGAGAAGAAAAAATTAAAAAATTCAAACCCAAGGATTACTGGGAAGTGGAAGGTGAATTTGTTGTTGAAAATGGCGCTTACTACGGCAAATGGTTTGATGAGCAATTTAAAAAGGATAATAAAAAGGATAAAACGGACAGTGAATTAAGAGCCGATCGGATTTGGGGTCGAGAGAAAGCGGAGTCAATACGCGCTAAATGTGAAGGAAAGCCGGGTATTGTCAATGAGGAAAGTAAACCATCAAAAGAGACCTGCCCTCTGCTTTATGATTTGACAAGCTTGCAGCGTGATGCCAACGGCCGTTTTGGATTTTCTGCCAAGTCGACGCTTGGATTGGCGCAGGCTTTGTATGAAAAACATAAAGTGTTGACCTATCCACGGACAGATTCACGTGCTTTGCCGGAAGATTATCTGTCAATGGTCAAAGATACTTTGGTTGGTTTTGAAGATACTGAGTACGCTGAGTTTGCCCGCAAAATTCTGGCGTCCGACTGGGTGAAACCGAATAAGCGTATTTTTAATAATGCCAAGATTTCAGATCACTTTGCCATTATTCCTACATCTCTGAATCCAAAGAAACTGAATGAAGCTGAAGCCAAGCTTTACGATCTTGTCGTTAAACGGTTCCTGGCTATATTCTATCCAGCGGCTGAGTTTCTGGTTACGACGCGTATTACCCGCGTTGAAGATGAGCCTTTTAAAACGGAAGGTAAAGTCATGGTTAATCCGGGATGGCAGGCTGTTTATGGTAAATCACTTCATGGCAAGAGTGAAGATGGTGCGTCATTGGTTGTGGTTCAGCCGGGTGAATCCGTGGAGACAGCTGAAGTTAAAATTATTTTCAATCAGACTCGTCCTCCCGCGCGTTTCAATGAAGCGACATTGCTTTCAGCAATGGAAGGTGCTGGCAAATTCGTAGAAGATGAGGAATTGCGTGCGGCGATGAGTGCAAAAGGACTGGGAACTCCGGCAACGCGTGCAGCCATTATAGAAGGTCTGGTTACGGAAAATTATTTGCTGAGAGTCGGGCGCGAGCTGCATCCGACTGCCAAGGCTTTTTCGCTCATTACATTGTTGCGTGGTCTAAGGATACCGGAATTGATCTCCCCCGAACTGACGGGAAATTGGGAGTTTCAGCTGCGGCAAATCGAAAAGGGTGAGCTCAGGCGCGATGCTTTTATGGAAAAAATTGCCGAAATGACACGCCATATTGTAGAGCAAGCAAAGAGTCATCAGGGCGAAACAATTGAGGGTGATTTTGCTACACTCAGGACGCCTTGTCCTAAATGCGGCGGCATAGTGCGTGAAACGTATAAAAAATTCCGGTGTGAACAGTGCGATTTCGCTGTCTGGAAGATTCTGGCGGGACGTCAGTTTGAAATTGATGAAATGGAAATGCTGATTAAGCAGCGCGAAGTAGGACCGCTTCAAGGTTTCCGCAGTAAAATGGGGCGGCTGTTCAATGCAAATATCAAGCTTACTGAAGATTTTGAAACGAAATTTGATTTTGGTAATGATGCAGAGGAGCTATCGTCTGTTGATTTTTCGGATCAAACCACTTTGGGGAAATGCCCGTTGTGTCAGCACGCTGTTTATGAGCATGGTATGTTTTATGTGTGTGAAAAGGCGGTTGGAAGTTCGCGTACCTGTAGTTTTAAAATGAGTAAAATTATTCTTGAGCGCCCGATTGAATCGGATCAAGTGGTGAAATTGCTTGAAAAAGGAAAGACTGATTTACTCAGCAAGTTTATTTCTAAAAAAGGCAGACCGTTCTCAGCTTATCTGATCAGGAATGCTGACGGTAAAATTGGATTTGAGTTCGAGCAGAAAAAAACCAGAAAAGAAACTGAAGCTGAAGTCAATGCGACGGATACAACCAGGACCAAAGCCAAACAGGTAAAATCAAAACCGGCAAGCAAAAAAGCGGAAACGGCAAAATAAGCGGTTCCGGCGTGTAAGTATTAGAACGGAGAGGTGTGATTGTGTGCATGATTACACAATTGAGAGCCCGATTGATGGAGCACAGAAACTGATCATCGGGCTTTTGTTCACAGAAAGAGAATCTTAAGTGTAGAAGTTGATGACATATTTAACTACACCGCTTGAAGCCACAATAATCATGATCAAACCGCCAATAACGGCTGTGCCTTCGATAATGATAGAGAAAAAAGCGCGGCCGGTATTTTCAAACTCTTCTTCGCCAAACTGATTTTTTCGGTGTTGCCGACGGTTTTTCACCCATATCTGTAACCAGATTGCAGCAGGAATGGCCAGTAGGGAAAACATTAAAATAATTTCTGCGTCTTCCATGTAAAACATGTGTAGTCCTCTTTTAAGTGTAATATTGGTGGGGCATTATTGTTTTTTCTTTTGTTGTTTTATGTATACACAAAATACCTTGTTCATGGTATCAGGTGCGAATACTAAAATGATCACAATTGCGAATACAAGGAAATTTATAATAGTAAAAGGATTCGTGCAATAGATTATTCACTAGATTACCCTAAACAGCCGGGATTGGTCATTGTTTCTTAAACGCTTGCGAGTGGTTCAAAGAATAAAGGCTTTGTGCTGATTGTAAAGGAAGTGGTGAGTTTTTTGTGTGTTATGGCCAGTCAGTATGTGGTCAATCGGCATTTATAATATTTTTGTTGCTTACCACGCATATGCGTTATTATCCATTTTTTCTAAAAAGATGAGATGACATGAAATGGCTTGATTTGCCGGCGGCAAGAACGGCGCACGGCACTATTCAGCTTCCCGGTTCTAAAAGTATATCCAATCGTATTTTACTACTTGCCGCTTTGGCAAAGGGTACAACGTATGTCCGTGATTTGCTCGTATCGGATGACACTGCGTATATGCTCAAAGCGTTGGAGATTCTGGGTGTCGATATTAAACGGACAGGGGAAAACAGCTATCAGGTTGTTGGCACTGAAGGTCAGTTTAAAGTGAGAAACGCCGATTTGTTTCTGGGTAATGCCGGTACAGCTTTTCGCTCTTTGGTCGCCGTTCTTGCGCTCATGCAAGGGCATTATCGAATGTCCGGAGTGGCGCGCATGCATGAAAGACCTATCGGAGATCTTGTTGATGCCTTGCGTGAGTTGGGTGCAGATATTGACTATATGGGTAATCCCGGTTGTCCACCGCTGGAAATAAAACCCGCGGTGGTTCATCGTGAATCTATTCATCTGGCGGTTAAAGGGGATGTTTCCAGTCAATTCCTGACTGGATTGTTGATGGCGCTTCCGATTACCGGGAAAGAATCCGTAATTCAAGTTTCCGGAACACTGATTTCTCAACCCTATGTGGCATTGACGCTAGAGCAGATGAAACGTTTCGGTGTGATTGTCAAACAAGAAGCCTGGCAAAAATTTACTTTGCCCGCGCATCAGTGCTATCGCAGTCCGGGTGAAATAATAGTGGAAGGCGATGCGTCTTCTGCTTCGTATTTTCTGGCTGCAGGCACGATCGGTGGTGGCCCGGTGCGGGTGTCGGGTGTCGGGCGCGAGAGTGCGCAAGGTGATGTGCGTTTCGCAGATGCTTTAGTGCAAATGGGCGCCAGGATCGAAATGGGGACGCACTGGATTGAATCGAGTCGTGCGCAAACAGGAAATAAATTGTTGCGGGCGATTGATCTGGATTGTAATCATATTCCGGATGCGGCCATGACTTTGGCTGTGATGGCGTTATTTGCCGAGGGTGTTACCACACTTAGGAATATTGCCAGCTGGCGGCTAAAGGAAACAGACCGGCTTGCGGCAATGTCCAACGAACTCAGGAAATTGGGCGCGCGCGTGGAAGAAGGGCGCGATTATCTACGAATTACGCCGCCGGAAAATGGTTTAAAGACTAATGTTGCAATAGATACGTATGACGACCATCGTATGGCCATGTGTTTTTCCCTGGTTGTTTTTGGAGCGCCTGTGCGTATTAATGATCCGGGTTGTGTGTCAAAGACTTTTCCTGATTTTTTTGAGCAGTTTCAACGTATCGCACATTCCTGAAAAACGGAATGTAAAGGATAAGGAAAAAGATGGTCATGATGCATGACAAGATTATTCCGGTAATTACAATTGACGGCCCTTCCGCGTCCGGGAAAGGTACGATTGCACAGTTGGTCGCCAAAGCGCTTGGTTTTCACTATTTGGATAGCGGGGCGTTGTATCGATTGGTGGCGTTAAAATCTTTGCAGAAAGGCGTGAATATTTCTGATGAAGATGCACTTGCTGAGATTGCATCCAATCTTGATGTTTTTTTCGAAAATAACGATGTTTTTCTGGAGAATAAGCAGGTAACGGATGCTATACGTACTGAACAATGTGGTATGTTGGCATCAAAACTGGCTTCTTATCAGAGTGTTAGAGGGAGTTTGATAGCGCGTCAGCACGCCTTTCGGAAATTACCGGGACTGGTTACTGATGGGCGCGACATGGGTTCTATCATATTTCCTGACGCGGTACTGAAAGTCTATTTAACAGCGAGTGCTGAAGTGCGTGCGCAAAGGCGTTATAAGCAGTTGATAGAGAAAGGAATAAATGCTAATATAAATTTCTTGCAGGAAGAGATATGTAAGCGGGATGAGCGCGATAGCCATCGCGAGGTAGCGCCCTTACAGAAGTGTTTGGATGCGAGGTTGCTGGATACAACCTCGCTTTCTATTTTGCAGGCTCAAAATAGTGTATTGGAATGGTATAGGGCCTGTTGTACAAATTAATATATGGGTTTGAAACAACGTTTTGCCGGTTTGTGCATGTTTCAAACATTTTTTAACTAACTCCTTCTTCTTTTTAGAAGAAAAATATCAGGTATTTTTAATAATGACTACTGTTTCTACTGTAACAAAGTCCTCAGAAAGTTTTGCCGCGTTGTTTGAAGAGAGCCTTGCACGTCAGGAAATGCGTGTTGGTGAAGTGATTACGGCCGAAGTTGTTCGTGTTGATTACAATATTGTAGTTGTCAATGCGGGATTGAAATCGGAAAGCTATATTCCTGTTGAAGAGTTCAAGAATGACAGAGGTGAAATTGAGGTAAAGCCGGGCGACTTTGTCAGTGTGGCCATTGAGACACTTGAGGATGGCTATGGTGAAACGCGTTTATCACGTGATAAAGCCAAGCGTTTAACGGCATGGCATGATCTTGAGGAAGCCATGGAGAGCGGTGCAATAGTGACGGGTATGGTCAACGGCAAGGTCAAAGGTGGCCTGACCGCCATGATTAACGGCATACGCGCATTTTTACCCGGATCACTGGTTGATATTCGTCCGGTGAAAGACACCACACCTTATGAAAATAAGGAAATGGAATTCAAGGTGATTAAGCTTGATCGCAAGCGTAATAATGTTGTGGTTTCACGTCGCGCTGTTCTTGAAGAAACCCAAGGTGCTGATCGTCAGTCGCTGCTGGCAAGCCTCGAGGAAGGTGCGGTGGTTCAAGGTATTGTCAAAAATATTACCGATTATGGCGCGTTTGTTGATTTGGGTGGAATTGACGGATTGTTGCATATTACCGATCTGGCCTGGAGGCGTGTCAAGCACCCTTCGGAGGTTGTGAATATTGGCGATGAAGTGACCGCTAAAGTGCTTAAATTTGATCAGGACAAGAACCGTGTTTCCCTTGGTCTGAAGCAACTGACTGAGGATCCATGGGTTGGCCTGTCGCGTCGTTATCCTCCGCGCACGCGTTTGTTCGGTAAAGTGACCAATCTTACCGATTATGGTGCATTCATTGAAATTGAACAGGGCATCGAGGGGCTTGTTCATGTTTCTGAAATGGATTGGACGAACAAAAATGTTTATCCATCAA
>CAZTCY010000064.1:0-13215 GCA_964612715.1 uncultured Nitrosomonas sp.
CTTAAAGTTCATATTACCCTCCATATAAAAGATTACAGCTTATCATATTTTAATATAAATGATAATCATTATCATTTATATTAAAGATCAATAAAAATATATAATGCTGTTATGTCAGGGTAATGTCTTACCCAGGCCCAAGAGAGTCGACATGGAAATCCGAGCGATAAAAGCAGGGAGATAGGAATAGCAGCGCTCTTCCTATCTCAGCCGGTCGTAGATTGTATGTGCTGAGATCAAGACAGCGCTTTTTTCCAGCATCTGGCTGCCGGCATCCCTGCCCCCCAGCCCTTGAGGGTGAAAAGCAGGACACGAAGTGGTGACCTGATCCGAGGAAATGCTTGATCGGCAGGCAGACGCTGTCTTAAAATGAAAAAATAATCCTATGATTAAACAGGCTATTTGGGCTGTTAAGCGGTAAACTCTCCTCTATCGATATTTACCAGGCCCCACTAAGATGTAAAAACGTTTAATCCGTAAAGGGAGAGCTGAATCAATGAGTCCGGCTCAGCCTGATACTCATAAATAACCCCATATGTTACTTGAACAACTTCACCAACAAAGAACGGTAATAGCGGAAATAGCACATCAATATGGTGCCCGCCGGATCCGAGTTTTCGGTTCCGTGGCACGGGGTGAGGATCTGCCGGAAAGCGATGTGGATTTTCTGGTAGATTTCCCGCAGGGCTATGATTTATTCACTCAGCGTTTGCCGCTTACCGATGCGTTGTCGGATCTATTGGGCCGCAAGGTGGAAATCGTGCCAGAACACGAATTGAATCGACATATTCGCCAGCAGGTATTAAGCGAAGCGGTGGATTTATGAGTAAACCCTGGCAACCCTATGCTCACCATATTCTGGATACGATTACCAAAGTAAGACGTATCCAGACACGAGAGGAGATATGACGCAGGACGATATTCTATACGATGCCACATTGCGGAATCTGCAGACGCTGTCAGAAGCAACACAATTACTACCTGACGAACTCAAACAACAATATCCTGATATTCCCCCTGTCCAAAAATTGGGGGCCACTTCTGTATGGGCTCTCTGGTCTTGGTTCATTCTGTACCATACCCACTTTGTGTCTGGATTCTGTCGACCCTCCTGACCGTCTTCATGCAATAAAAAAGCCCACCCCGTTTCCAGGGTGAGCTTTTCACAGTATCAATTAAAGGCTATTTGGCAGGATTTCTGCCATGTATCAATTAATCAACGACTATTTATACTTACATCATGCTGATTGAATATTTGATGCTTGCTTGCCTTTTTGACCTTGAGTAATATCAAAAGACACGCGCTGTCCTTCATTCAGGGTCTTGAAGCCATTCATATTGATCGAAGAAAAGTGCGCAAATAAATCTTCTCCCCCTTCATCCGGCGTTACAAATCCAAAGCCTTTTGAATCATTAAACCATTTAACTATACCTGTTGCCATGTGATTACTACCTTTATAATATTAACGGAAAGTTTCCGCAGAACAATTTGAATCTAGGATTTCACATGTAACACCAGCACAACAAAACGATTTTACTAGTAATACCAGAAGAACAGCAAAAACTTTGAACCAAATTCCTTTTCACGTTGTACTCTGATACTAGGTGCAAGTCAAATAAATATAATCCATGATAGTAATCATTTTTTAAACAAGGGGGCATTTTCATCCCACATTACGTTGCATTCCGCCTCGGAAGCCGCTGAAAGTAAGCTAATTAACGGAAGAGCCCTATTATCTATACTCACCTTCGGCTCATGTTCATTATCTTCATCTTCAGTTTCTTCAACCTCTTCCACGGGTAGTTTCGCTTTTTTTTCCTCTATCGCAGCTTTTAAACGAAAAAGCGCAGTTGGAACATCTTCGGCCAAAATAGCTCCGGGCACTGTTCTGCTGTGCCCCATCATTTCAATCATATTAAGCGCAATATCCCCAAACATGGTGATATCAGCATGAGCATCTGTTTTAAATGTAATGAGCATTTAATTCTCCTTTATGTGATTTAAAGTTTCTTTTTTTAATTTTCTTTTAACTTGAATCAAATCATGCACGCTCTTATATCGTAGGTGTTTAATCCTCTCTGCTGAGCTTTTGATAAACACCAATGCTAATCACCAGGAAAACAGCGGCAATTAACAGATAAGTAGGATAGATCAGTAAAGTAATATCTTTTTTAGCTGCGTCAAAAATAAAAACCAATGCTTCCAAAAAAATCGCAATGGTAATAATGACGAGAAACTTCAGTAAGGTTTTTCTTTCTTTTAAATGCGGGCGCCCGTCTGTACCATCAGCAACAGCATCACCAAAGACCTCTTCTTCCAAAAGAAATTTGCATACATCAAAAACTGCCATACCTATTACAATCAAGCCAATCGCAGTAAGTAGGGATGAAACCAGCAATTCTTCCTCGTGAATAGATACCCAAATACCCCACACAGCAGTGAAAATCATAATAAGACTGATAATCCCAAGCGCAAAACTAATCAGACTATAAACCACACGACTTATAAACTTCATTATATTTTCTCGAATTTTGATAGCTGAGACTATTCCAAAATATCACTTAAACGGAATAGATGATCAGACACAGACTGGGAGATGAATTACATCATTCAGCATGTTAAGGTGGGGATAGCTAAGGTTTAGCTATTATGATTCAACATTGTAACAGAGTTGGGCAAGGACACTCGTTGGGGAAATTCTATATTTTTCTCAAACAACAGATTGGACAAATGGCAGTCTTAATTGCTTAACGCGAAAACCCGATTACGCAAAGCTAATCAGGCCTGCGCGTGTACCCGATGACTTGGGCGCGTTTGTTTTACCGTGGCTCAAGTATACGGTTACAGAGATCACCGATCTTTTCAGTCAAAGAGTTCTCAAACGCTCTTGTGACATCATCATACCCTGTCTTGGCGTGTATTAGCTCATGAATCAGCGTACCAGAGTATTCAGAAAGTGACTTTAAAGTTTGACGAGCCAAAATAATAGAACTCGTTTTCTGATCCCAACAGCCAAGTGTTTTGACTTGGCCAACTTCATCAAAAAAATCTTTCCTCATCGTAGAGGATATTCTAATTTCCTTTACTTTCTTTGGCACTTTGTCAAATAAGTCAAGTATTTTGGGCGTGAATTGGTAAATGGCTCTTTCTTTGTTGTTCAATTTTTCTGGGTCAATAAAATTGAACTCAAAACTATCATTGTAATTTTCAACAAATTGACCAATGTCGATGATAGAATTTCCGGATAAATCTGTTGCCCCTTGAATTTTGTCTTTCAAATTCTCAGGTATGGTGATGATCTCGTGACCGCTAGTTCTCGCATGGTCGATCATGCTAGGATGTCGCATCGCCTCAGAGGAGGTAACAAAAAGATACTTACCCGTCTGATTCAAGATTTTAACTGAATGTTCTTGAACATCAATCCAAGTTAGCTCATCATGGGCAGTTCCTCTGTTGATATTCGTTAAATCTTCTGCAAGTGTTTCTGCAACTTCTTTTTCTTTTGAGAAAAGCAATATTTTTTTAACGGAATCCGTATATGCGCTACGTCCAACATTCGACCGCTCTCTATTAAGCGCCTTTTTTATTGGGGCACTTAACCTTGTGATGTTGTAGCTAAATAAAAAATTCTCTTCTTCCGATACTTTCACACCGTTTATGTAAATATTCCCATGCTTTCCGTTTCGTTTAATAACTTGTCCTTGCCTTGTTGTTTCTATCACCTTTTCGCCAGAGAATTTCAGAAATAGCTTTTTTGCCGTATCAATCTCATTATCAGTCACACCCTTTAACTCAAATTCGGTACCTACAAAATGGGCGTCAATCGGATCTTTAATTATTGCATGCAATGTATTGATGTCTTGGAAGCCCTGTTTTGGCGACCTCTCAATGGATATTTGGCCATATTTTGATTTTGCAGATACTATCGCCCCTCTTCTGTCAAAAGTCGCTAGGGCATCTTTCAGTCCAATACCGAACTTTCCAATTACACTTGTGCTAGAAAGTTTTTCTTGATTCTCGTTTTGTGTAAGGTGTGAATACTTTAATCCGCGACCAAAATCCCGAATGACCCAAGAATTGCCATTCTTGGCAATTACTACATCATCGGTTTTCGTCAAAAGCTGTTCGTCTAGTGCATTTGCGATTATTTCTCTAATCGCATGATGCATTTCCCAATCTTCAAGTATTTTTTCGATATTAAGGTCAAACTTCTTCATACAGTACTCCCTTTCCATCAAGGCACATAATATTTGAATTCACCGGCAACGTACCAAACTTTGTGCCGCTTCCATCACTCCCTTCCCCTCGCGCACTATCTCTTTTGCCCCATTCAGTATCTCCTCGTTTTGGGCTTTGAGGGTAGGCAGTTCTTCTTTAGAAGAACGCGCGAGCATCTGATACTGCTCTAAAGGGGCTTGCTCCTCGCCCGGTGAGATGGGAAGCTTCGGCAGTGAAAACGAACTTGTCCGGATTGCCTCTTGAAGTTCGATGGCGTTCTTTTTGATCTGCTCAACCATGGCATCTACGCGCGAAAGCCGATTCTCCAATCTGCTCACCGCGGACTGAAACTGAGTGTTTGCGTAACCGAGAGTTTGCTTATAGGCAAACCCTATAGTTTGTTGATAATCGTATGCGACGGTCTGGTACGCTTGGTAACATGTCATCGGGCGAAGTGATGCATTACGCTTCAATTCCGCTAGGCCGCTCTCAAGCTCTTTGAGTGCGGAGCGTTCGTCTTCCAAAGCAGACTTGGCTTGCATCAAGTCATCCCCAATTCCAGTACCTCTGATGGCGAAGACATTGTCGTATAGCGGACGCGCAAGTTTCTCAAGCTTCCGGTGTTCGTCGAGTTCTCGTGCTTTCAGCCGTTCTTGATCCGCATACATTGCATGCAGTGACTGGCGCCACTTCGTTACAGCAGCATTGAAGTCATTCTCCGAAGCGGGCGCAAATGAAACTATGGCCAAACCTCCCGATGCACCGGGGAACGTAAGCACGATAGAACTCCCCTTTTTGTGGCCTGTAATTGCCAGATTATTGAGAAATCGTTCCGCCATCAGACTAATAGAATTCCCATCGGCAGCGCCACGTATAGGTACTGTCTGATTGCCTATCCCTCCTTTTTGATCTGGGGTCACGATCGTCATGGCACCTGCTACAAAATCTTGTGTCTGCGTCAATGCTAAGTAGATCATTTGTTGTGGGCGTACGTCGGCCATGTAAGTGCCGGTAAATCTATTCTCCGCACTGGCTAGCAACGGGATCACGGCCATAAGGGCAGCAAGTAGGTATTGCGCAAGAGAGTTGATCATATTGTTCCTAGGCAGAAGAGTCGAAATATAGGCCCAACTAGAACTATACGTCAGAAATGACGCAATACATTACGTCAAACATAAAACCTGACACGGCAAATTGCATGCTATCCCCTTCTATTTATGGAAATGTGCCGATTTATCTGGCGTTAATAGTAAACTTTGTTGGAGCCTGTTCAAGATCAAAAAAATCATAAAGAAGAACTGCTATTCTCATAATTAAACTGTATTTAGTTGTGGTATTTGATCATGTCAGGAAAAGATAGCGTTTATCCAAGTGATTTGACACAGGAACAATTTGAAGCAATATGTCCATTGTTGAAAACGGCCAGAAAGAAGACAAAGCCGTGCAGAACTCGGCACGAAACCCGGATAATGGGTACGTAGAGAAATGAATTGGCATTTCCCGCACAATCTCTGTTGGGTACCATTCGGTGGTAAAAAAGCATACCTGTATTCAGAAAGGGAAACTAAACAACCACCGGCTAAAGCCGGTAATTTTAACCCTATGATAGACAATAAAACTTTAAATAGAATGCGACACAATTGAACACTATATTTTTACAGTGGTTCCGGGAAGAAACAAAAACTCATGCCCACCAGTGGTTTTTTACCGCAGCATGCCTATATACCGTATTGATGGTGCCGTTAGCCATGCTGGCAAGGCATGGCTACGGGCCGGCAGCACTGGCCGCGCCGACCGGCCACGCTTTCGAAATGCTGTTCGGTTTCGCCCTGGCGCTGATTGCGGGTTATCTGCTGGGGCCGATGCCAAGACGGCGGCTGGTTTTATTTCTATTTTTCTGGTTGCTGGCACGCGTAACGGGGTTGATTCCCTCGGCCGATTGGCTGGCTTTGATCAGTAACGCGATATTTGTCGCGCTGCTCGCCCGGCACTTACTCCCCCGTCTGTGGGTTGCGAAAAAATGGCGTAACCGGACACTGGTGCCCTTGCTCGGTCTGATTTGTACGATGACGGTTGCCATCGCCTTGATCGGTCAGCTTGATCATCACGGGTTACAGCGCTATTTACTGACCGAAAGTGTGCAATTATTCGCCCTGCTGATGCTTTTCATGGGTGGGCGCATGCTGGCGCCCGCAGCAGCCGGCGAGTTTTACCGCCAGGGAATGGAACTTGAGGCCAGGGTTCAGCCGCATATCGAGGCCGGGTTGATTGTGACGGTCGCCGCCGCTTTCGTGCTCGCCCCGATCGCGGCTTCAGTCTCAGGGGCTTTGCTGATCGTGAGCGGCATGCTGGCCGGTATTCGTCTGATCCGCTGGCAATTGTGGCATTGTCTGGCACGGCCTGATCTGATCTGCCTCGGGCTGGGCTATGGCTGGCTGGCGCTGGGACTCATATTGCTGGGTATCGTAAAACTGAACGGGGGCGATTATTTCAGTACGGCGGTTCACGCGATCACCGTCGGCGCGTTAGGGACGCTCGCCACCAATGTCATCGTGCGCGTGACCCTGCTGCATGTGAAACAATATCCTTCGCGCATACCGCAGATCGTCGCCATGACCGGCATCATGAGCATTGCCGCAATCACACGCATCGGCGCGGATTTCAGTGTACACCGGGAAATGCTATTGGCCGTAGCGGCGGCGGCCTGGAGCACGAGCTTCCTGTTTGCGCTGTTTATTCTGCTGGATTGCCTGACCCATGCACCACCGCGCAAATCCGCGCAGGCAGTACCCCCGCTTAGCGTATCCGGCAGACCCGCACTAACAGAACCCACTGAAACCCGCTCTGAATCCGGCGCAGCGAACAGCACCACTGAGGCAGACCCGCATGCCTAACCAACCTGTTTCTTAAGCGCAGCTATTTCAGCTTCCAGTTTGGTTAAAGACACTTTATGCTGCTCGATACGCTGATCCCAGCGGCTGATCACCTGATCACGCTCCCTGGCTACGATTTCGACATCTTTCTGCACGCGTTTGAACTCGTTTTCTTTTTCCTTGAGCAACGCTGCGGCGGTAATTTTTCTACCCTTGTGCAATGTTTCAAATTGCTGGGTTAATTTCGCATTCAACTCCTGCTGCAGCTTCAAGGCTTCCTGTACCGTTTTGATATCCATCCTTAACTCCCTAAATCCTTAGATTCTGACATTGAAATTATTGATCGGTGTTGGAATTACCGTACCGACCTGAATATAGTCACCCGTCGTCACATTGCCCATGAGCGCAACCTGATTGCGATTGCTGAGCGACATGGCATTGACCCGTAACGGTCCTTTGATATGGTTGCCCATCGCGATAAGGTGCCCTCCCCACAGGAGGACCGTTGCACCCGATTGATTGAACGTTGCATTCAGATGATCGCAGATATTATTGCTGAAAGTGACTTTCTCGAAACGGAAATCCAGATTATCGTTGATGGTCATACGAAAGAATTCCACCAGCGTCGTCAACCCGGGGCCGTGGAAATGATTATTGCCCACCAGCGCGCTGCCGGACACCAGTTCGACAACTGCAGCCCCGGTCACAACACGGTAAGCCAGCGGCCCGATAAATAAAAATGCACGGTGTTCCTGCTGCGGATCGATTTTGTCGGCTTGCGTGTAACCGACACGGTTATTCACCACCTGCAAAGCCGGTACCCATCCCGCCATCCCCAATGCGCGAACAGCTGTTACCTGATTGCCATCGGCAGACACACCGGTATCGATCACTTCGCAACCATCAATGCGTATCAGCGAACTACCGGCCGCGAGCAGTTCTTCCGAAAATACCGCCAGCCCCATGGATAACGCCGGTGAATAACTGCAATTCATCAGGCGGTTATTCAGCAATGCCGCAGAACCGCTCACGAACAGCGTAATACCAACAACAATGCATGATTGCAGATGATTGTCACTGATCTCCGGATCGAATTCCTGCAGCGCGGTAATACCGGTGGCAACCTGGTCAATATGATTACCCCGCATATGATTGCGCGCCCCTTCCGTACTGTGCAGCGCAAAAAACACATTCAACAGGGTGTTATCCTGCACGCTGCTATGATGACAGTCATCCAGCCGTACCCCGTACCAGCCGCCGCCATTGCCATCGCAAAAATTGCCGCGCACGGTTGCATCGTTGATACGTGAAATGACGATGCCCACCTGAGGTCCCAGCAAATGATTGTCACTGATCGTAACCTGATCCGCAGCGCGCCCCTGCTGCCCGGTATCCGCCAGACAATAAATACCGGCGGGAACCGGTAATTGGCTGGGTTTGAAAAGACTATGCAGACAATTGGCAACGATCGTCACATCGGGAGCGCTGACACGGATACCGCCCCACATGTTGGAATCGAGGTCGATATCATTGCGGCGCACTTCGCAGTCGGCTGCCGCCACGTCAATGGCATAAAGCCGCATATCGAGATATTGACGCAAGGCTGCCGTATCGGAAGGCGCCACTTCCTGTAAGGAAAAAGGGCTGCGATGAATACGATTCCCGATCACTACCGAGCCTGTGGCATAACTACCCAGATAGATGCCTATCCAGAAATGCCGAATAATATTATTTTCAATATGACAGGGCACCGATTCCTCAGGATTCACCGCGATACCATACTGACCCAGCGAAAAGCTACCGGCAGCGGCAGCGGCAGCGGCAGCGGCAGCGGCAGCGGAATCACCCGTCATGCCTTCGATAAAATTGTCATCAATATCCATGCGCCCGCTATACTCACCGAGCCAGATACCATACCGCACGTTCCGGATGCGATTACGGGTAATCGTGACATCAGTCACCCGGTTAAGGTAGAAACCGACAGGCGTCGTGGGTGCGGTTGCCGTGACGGCGAATTCGCAATGCGTCACCTGCAGCCGCATACAACTATCCACATACAGCAGCATGCCGAAATCCACTACACGGATGGTCTCAAAGCGGATACGCTGCACCACGATGTCGCTGACCGGGGCATTGACACCGATCTGCAATACCGCACCGGGACTGCTCGAACGCACAATCGCACCCGGCCCTTCGCCTTGCAAAAGAATATTTGAAGCGCGGATTTCGATCGGTGCAGAAACCGTATGTATACCTGTCTTCAGGCAAACGCATCCACCCGCGGCCGGTAAGGCATCCAGTGCAGCCTGAATGCTCTCACCCGGCGCAACCGTGATGGTGCAGCAACCGCCGCAGGCCGGGGGCCAGTGGGTACGGCAATCCTGTTCCGTATCCGGGAAGGTGACAATAGCCAGGCGTGCATAATGGCGGTGAATACCCCGTGGAGGCGCATCTGTAAACGTTTCCACGGATGTATCCGCCGTACGCGCGGCAGAGACCCAGTAGTCACCGCAATGGAATCCGCCACCCGCAGGGTCGAGGCTGAACTGGACTTGAACGCCCTTTTCCAGCACGACCCACACGCCTGCCGCCGGCACCGGAATCAGACCGGTACTGCCGATATCATCCAGATTGACGATGAGATTGCCATCGGCATCGCGCACGGTACCCTGCTGATCCCAGCGTCGCACGCGCGTATGGCGCGCAGCCAGCGTATCATCGCCCCCGGCGGGAATCAGGTTCGCTGGCAAGGCCGGTGAAAACTGGATCGTCTGCTTGGCATTATCGACAGTGATTTGACGCATCACCCCACGACGCAAGGCCGGATTACCATTCTCACCGCTGAGTTCGCGCCGGTCATCCAGGATTTCCACCCAGTCGCCCGTATTGAAACGCAAGACCGCATCGCGTCCCAGGCTGGCTAACTTAAGTTCGGTACTGGCGGCGGTCTGGGACACGATTTCCACCACCGGGCTTGCCACACTGGCGTTGTCGCGCGACCATTTAAACGTTGCCGCGCCGACAGCACCGCCATCGTGAATCTCGATGCGGTAAAGCTGATTTTCCAGCCCGCGATAGCCGCCGCTCGGCGGTAATTCACAGGGATCGAGATCAGGCGGCACGCCTTCCGCCTTGATCGACAGACGACCACCCGAAGGCTGAGTGAGTGCCTGCCATGCCGGGAACTGGTCATCCGGCGTGGTGCAATCCACGCTGCCGATATTGTCGAGCAGGCGCACTTGCCACACCGTCTGCCAGCGTGTCGTGGTATCCACGCCGACCGCATTCTCGACTATTTCGGGGCGTTGCAGATAAGTCAGTTCACGCGGCCACACTTCCAGGTAGGCCAGGTACGCCCCCCCGCCAGGCAGTGCGGGTGGTGCGGGAAAATAGGGCTGCTGCTGATAAGCCAGCGCGGTTTGTCCGCGCAACTCAGCCAATACCGCATCGAATTCCGCCGCGCCGCCGCCATGGTTCTCCGCCAGCAATCCATCCACATACATACGGCCACGGCCAATGGTTATATTGCCGCCAGCGGCCTCGATCTTGAATGCGTCCGGGGTTTGCGGAGAAACCACCGCCACCCCTGTCATCCCCGGTACGGGCTGCACGCCGAACGTATCCACACTTTCCGCACGCAACCGCCGCTCCAGTGCGGCCATCCCTTCATTCCAATCCGAGTCCAGTTGCACCCGCCCCTGCTGCATCCACACACTCGCAATATCAATGCGAGGGTCGAAGCGAATCCGGCTGTAATCTCCACTCATATTAATTCTCCCTGTTTGGTAGCAATGCCACAGTTAATCCTGCTGATCCCATGAATCTTTCTAAGAATCTGCCCAAGATCTCGATCAAGGGATGCAGTGCAAGGCAAAATTGAACGAAAAAGCGGAGCATACTTCAAGTATGTGAGCATTCTGAGTTCGATTTTAACGCCGCAATGCGCCCTTCAGTGAGATCTTGAGCAGGTTCTAACTGCCATAAATCAAACCCGCTTCCAGACCAAAACGCAAATATTCCTCGAGCCGAACGTGCAGATTAGTTTCACGCTGCGGCTGATACAAACCATGCAATACACCCATCTCACTTTCATCATGCGCACCCCGGCGGATCTTGTCCGAGGTTACCTGCTGCAACTGGCAATAACCCGGATCACCATAACGCAATGAAGTGAAGTGCGGCCGGGTCTGCTGATCGCCTTCCTCGGGCTGGCAGCGATAGCGATGCGGCGTGCGCGATCCGGGCGGGATATAAGAAAAACGGATACAGCCCTGCTGACGGCGTTCAACCCAGAGGGGCGCTTTCCAGCTGTCACTCTCTGTCAGTGCTGCGACGAAAAGGCAATCGCTCGCCAGGGTAAGCTGCTGGGTGTGCACTTTACCGATCACGGTACAGCTCTCCAGCGTCAGCTCTCCCCCTGGCATCAGCACATCAGTACCAGGACCGCGGAATGCGATCAAATCCTGTGCAGTCGCATCGATGATACATTCACGCAGCGTCGCTTCAGCCTCCTCGACGATATGCAAGGGCGCGGTAATGCAGCGTTCCAGCTCAATTTTGGCGAAGGCGTGATTTACGACCAGACCGGAATCGTCCGCTTGTGGTGGCGAACCATCGCCCTGGGTGCGCGGCCCCGGCACCAGTGTACAATCCCGCAGCACGAGATAGCGCGGTTGCGCATCGGCAAAAGCAGCCATCACCAGCGTGCCGCCCTGAATCACCCAGCCGTCCAGAATCAGCGTTGCTTCAGCGCCAAGATCAAGTGCGATCTCACCATCCGCGACCAGCAGCGGACGTGTGCCGTTGATGGCGCGCACCACCATCGTTTTGCCCGCATTGACGGTAATGGTGGGTGTCTCGATATAGCGATAGCTGTCACGCACTTCCACTGTCCCGCCATCCTGCACGGCATCGAGCGCCGGTTGCAGCGCTGCGCCACCTTGCACAGCTTGTACCGGCGTAACCGGTACGGCAGGATCACTGCGTTCATACTCGCCCCCGCCGATCGCAATGGTAAAACCATAATGAAAACTGACGAGCGGTGCTGAAGCGGGCGTATCGGCAAAGGCGAGACGGCCCAGCACCGGATCGATGGCAACCACGCCGGAACCTGCCGCAGGCTGGTGCGCCCAGGCAATCACATTACCGCCGCCATCCTGGATATCACTGAGATCGCAGATGTGAATCTGGTGGCTGGCAATCAATTGCGGCGGATTGTCCTCCAACTCCAGCCACAGGCTCTTCCCCGGGCCGTAATAGTCATCACGATGCGCTTTCAGCCAGCGGCGCGCAAGCGGTATCGGCACATTGCGTGGCTCGGCGAGATGGCTGATTTCGGCTTCCGTTTCCGGCGTGTTATACAGCACCATATCCACGCCGAGCGGATTGAAGCGGAAGCGTAGCCCGCCGCCGATATCAGGGTCCATCACAGCCGGTGATCGCGTCAGCGGAAAGGCGCGTACCCGCCACAACGTGATCCCGATATTGGGAATATTATGACGCGCCGCCCCCGTGTCGATATGCCGCACATCCACGGTATGCGCAAGGGTATCGAAAGCGCTACCCCGCCAGTGGAGGATCGCCCAATTACGCAGATCAGGGGCATAGTGCGCCTCAGAGCGCACATGGTTCATGTGTTGTGTCCAGCCCAGCAATTGAAAAAATTCCACCGCGCGCGCCGGCCAGCCGGTCACATCACGCGCGAGCTGCTCCAGCATGGCGGCGGTTCCCTTGCGGCGGCGGTAACGGATGGTATTGGCCACATCAGCACGGGGTGAAGCCACGTTAGGCACCACGCCGTGCAAGCTACGATAACCGATCAGATCACCGATATAAGGCGCCACCCAGGGCGCGCAAGTCTCGATGAACTGGTCGTCATAGAGCTGCGCCAGATTTTCTTCCATCGCGGCCACCTGCTCGGCGATTACCGATAACAGTTCACGCAACGGGTAACCTTGTTCCGCATCGCGAATACGGTGAATGGCTGGCAGTAATGCATACAGGCGATCAGCAGTGGTACTACTCATGGCATTTCCTCCAGATAATCGAATGGCCCCGTATCGAGCAGCAATAATTCCGCCGCGACGGCATGACCCGATCCATCCACGGTGGCCGCGCCAGGCA
>CAZTCY010000064.1:13225-17726 GCA_964612715.1 uncultured Nitrosomonas sp.
CTGGAAGCGCGCCTGATGCCTGGCGCGCTTCCAGTGCAACCACCGTGCCGCGGTAAAAGCGGTCCAGATCGACACCCGCCACACCGTCTACTGCCTGCGCGACTGCAATGACCTCGGAACGGGCAACCGCCTGGCCGAAATCACGGGCATCGAAGGCAAAAGCGGTACGCAAAGCAACTTCCACGTTTTTCAATACCCGGTCGGGTTCATGATCCGGGTGGCATTTGATGCGCACAGCCAGTTTAAACGTTGCTTTGCGATAAGCCACCGTTTCACAATACACCAGCGGATCGCCGTTTTGCTTGAGCGCATCGCGCAATTTGGCCAACGTTCCCTCCGGCGGTTGCTTACCGTCGTCACCCGCCACAGTGATCACGATTGTGCGCCCCGCGCGGGTATTCAGTACGGCAGCCTGCGCTTTGGCAATACCGGTATAAGCGCGCGCAAAATCCTCATAATCCTGCAACGAAACCACGCGCCCCAATGTACGCACGCCCAGCGGCATATTACGCCGTGCATGGCCGACACTGTCCGCATCAACACCCCCTTCCGCCGCTACCGGATTACTGATGGCCTTCAGACCCAGAGGCCGTGTCAGCAACTGCGAAAGCTGACCGGCCTGCAGATTGCCCGCGGAACCGATTCCCTTACGGTATACCACACGGACATTCTCCTGCCCGGTCGGCAACCGTGCGCCGCGCTTGCCATCCCCGAATTGAATCGTGCCTGCCCCATACTCGTCGACATGCAGCACATAGACCGGATTATTCGCGCCGGCGCCGAACAGCGTCGGTGTTTCATTCCAGCGAATATCGTTGACCCGCACTTCCAGCGCAGCTTCAGCACCCGTTTCGTTGTCTGCACCCGTATGGGTAAGCGGGATATGTTTGAGTGTAAACTGCTGATGCGCCTGATACGCCGCACCACTCCCAAGAACCTGCTGTACCGTTTCGCCATGCGTTGCCCGCGCAACATTGGCATAAACATTGACTGAATCGCGCTGATAGCTGTTTCGTAACGTAGTGGTAAAGAACAGCTTGGCTGCATCGCCATCCGGCTCTGCTTTCAACAATGTCAGCACCTCACTGTCTTCCAGGCCGCTCGTGGTGATACCGCTGAGTATCAGCGGCCGCTCCGGTGCCAGATCTGTCAACGGGCGATCGATACGTAACGAATCACCGGCCACATCGGACGTAATCGGTGTTTCAGCCAGTTCCAGCAGTTCGCTACCCGCAAATACGGCTGTCTCGCGTAACCGCTCATTGAATAGTTCACGCAGATTCTCACCCTGGACGGTCAGGCGCGTGGTTTTACCCGTCAGCATGAAACTGGCGCGCGCATCCTCTCCTGCCGTGACCACCTGATACAACTCCTGGTATTCGGGAATGGATAGTACGAGCCAGCTATCGGGCACGATCTGCGGATAGACAGCATCCAGGTGCAACGTGTGAATATTGCGCGGATAAAGCCGTGCCTGCGGGATGATCTGCTTACTCTGCCCCGGCGGCAGCCAGGACAATGTAATCACCGCCGCGCCAGTATTGTCGAAAAATTCCAGCCTGATATCGTATTTCTTACCCGCGGTCAGCGCGATACTGCCACTATTCTCGGTCACGCCATGGTTGGTCCAGTTGTTGATCAGCAACTGATTGTTCACCCACAAACGCACGCCATCATCAGACGTGGTATAGAACGTATAAGCGCCTGTGACGGGCGCATGCACCCAGCCGGTCCAGCGCACCGAAAACGTATCCGCGCCGATCTGCGGATGCGGCGAGCCCGCCCCCCAGTTGAAATTTACGGTGGCATCCGTGCGGGTTGCTTTGCGGTTGGTCAGATTACTGTTATCAAAATACTCGCCATAAAGGCCTGTCCCTGTCGCAGTGCTGGCAGGCGGATCGGAAATATCGGCAATCGTGAAACCCGGCCACTGCGTGTCGGTAATGGTTGCGCCGGCAGGCAAACCCAGATAACCCCGCTTGACTTCATCGGACATGACGCGCCAATCGGGTGCCTGATGACCAAACAACGCAGCACGCAAACGCAGTGCATACACTTTCGGATTGGCCGCAGGGGCCACAAAAGGCGCAGCGGAACCCAATCCCCGCTCCAGCGTCACGACCGTGTGATCGGCCACCCCATCCGGCACGGCGCTTTGTATGCGCCGGAAATCCCAGCGCTCTCTGCCGGAATCGAGTTCACGCTCACTGCCGACGAACAGCAGCGCATCACCGGCCTTCAGTTGATTGGCGGTTCCCTTGAGATAAATGACTTTTGTCCCGAAGACCGGCATGATCATCTCACGCGTTCTGGCTTTAAATACATTCCAGTCCGGCCGCGCCTCAATACGCTCGACGGTCTCGAAAATCTGCGGTTTCTCATCCGGTCCGGGTACGCTTTGCACCTTGACACCGATCGGCAAGGTCACTTTATCGGGTACGCCACTGGCCTGTTTAGGACCATTACTGACGGCCTGCAATGGCGGTTCCTCGAGCGTAAAGGCAAGATAGGTTTCCGCCGCGACACCCGGCTTGAGACGGTAACCGATCAGCCGCGCCAGCTCACCGAGGGACAGCCGCTCACTGGCGGTACGCAGATAGGATTCATTGGCCACCCGCTCCTGATAAAAACTCAGCACATCGGCCATGCAGGCATACGCATCCAGCAGCGCAATGGAAAAATCATCCCGGTCACGGGTGCGCAATTTCGCCAATGCTGGAAAATCCTTGGATGACAGCCGCGCCTGCAGGCTGGCCAGCACCTGGCCATGAGTTCCGATACGGTAAGCGATTGCAGCCAGACCGGGACGGTTAACGATCACGCCGGGCGATTGCGTACTGACACCCTCGCAGCAACCGCACGCATTTTGCAGGGCATCTTGCGGTATTAAGTTCCCGTCGCTCATTTACCCCCTCCTATCGACAATTTCAAGACACCCCGTTCAGGAAAATTAGGGTCGTTATCCAGCCTTGCGATCTCCAGGCGGCCGATCGCCAGCACGCCATCATCCAGCGGTTTGGGATCGGGAGGAACGCGCAACCGCCGGAAAGTCGTGATCACCACCGATGCAACCCCCTGAACCGCCTGCGCCGCCTGATACAACGCACTGAGGTAGACCGGCTGGCCAAACGTGAAATGATCGGGATGAAACACGGCCCGCGTGCCATCCATCAACCAGCCCCTGCTGAATACGCGCATCAGTGCGGCACGCACATCGGCACGGAAATAATCCGGTTTTACACAGACAGTCATGCCCAGTTCCAGTGGCACATAGCGCGGCCCATCGATTTCCAGATCGTAACCCGCCATGCGATAACGCTCGATGTGATCGCGCATGCGCTGCTCATAGGCCGCATCCACCTCGCCGCCGCCTTTGCGGTCAACGGTGAGAAATACCGTGTACCAGCTGCCCGTCCAGCGGAATGTGGCGGCAGCACGCTGGACACTCGGATGACGCTCAGCAACTTCGGCATAGTCTTCCGGCGTGACGGCGCGTTCCTGAATGCGAAAAGCCTCCGGTGCATCGCGTCTGATCTCCTCGGCGTTCTCCGGCTCCACCCCGCCTTGCGCAGGCAAAGGATTGGATACACTGAGTAAGCGCCCGTCGTTACTGACAATGTGGGCAATGGATTCCAGGCCGATATTGCCTGCCGTGCCATTGCCGATGCGGTATGTTGCGGTAAAGACCGTACCGCTGTCAGGCCGTTTGCCATGGATATCATCGCCAAAACGCAGATGAGCGCTGCCGTCGTGCTCGCTCTCCACGACAAATTCCGCCGCACTGGCATCACTCGCCAGCAAATCCGCGCGCGGCTGCCAGGTATCCGGAATACTCTGGTACTGGCTCGCCAGGGAGATAGCGGGACGAGCGCGCTTGGGATCAGCGGCAGTGATGTGTGCAGCAGCGGCCGCCAGGGGCAGAACCTGGATTTGGCCGCTCTCCAGCTGTAAGCGATAGGCATTTACGCCATCGGCGACCGACCACAGGCCATCCCCGCCCTGCACGGCCACCGGCCCGGCCTCGAAGACCACGCCCTGCGCTTCCAGTGCATCTTCCAGAGCCGGTGTGAAGGTACGCGCCTGCAACGCTGCGATGATGGCTGCCGTCGCGGTAAAACCAAATAATCGTTCAGCAGTCAGCGGCAAGGCATGTGTGAGCGGACGTTCCGCCAGCCTGGGCCGGAAACGGGGTGGCACGGCCTTTAGCGGCGGGCGCTCACAACGCAATTGATCCTGTGTGGACGCCAGCGTCAGATGCGCAGCAGGGACTTTGCCCAACGCTTCATCATGTAATGTCCGGCCATGATCGGCCAGCACGATGTTACCGTAGGCTGCACTGACTTCATCGAGATAGACCGCGCCATAATCCTGATCGGTAATCGTCGACAGGCACAGCGGAAAAGGCAAAGCATCCTGCTCGGCCCAGCGGATTTCAGTAATCTCCAACGGTCCATTGTTGGGCACCGGCAGGAATAATCCGCCGGATGGATCCTGATCCAGG
>CAZTCY010000065.1:0-16773 GCA_964612715.1 uncultured Nitrosomonas sp.
AAAGGTCCATAAAAGCCTGCGAATGCCTGGCATTCAAATCAAGTAGGTAATCGATCCCTGTATTTTGTGTAGTCATCATCGTTTTATCCATGTTATTGAAAATTTCAAGGCGTATGAATTGTCAATCTTGATAGCCATGCCTCCGAAGCTGCCTGGTTAATATTCAATATATAATCGGGGAACAGGCCGAATATCAAAACTAACAGTCCAGGAACAAATAGTAAAGCGATTTCTCTTGGCTTAATATCAAAAACCTGCTTTACATCATTATGGATCACAGGTCCCAGAAAAGCTTTACGCGTGTACGATAGCATATAAGCGGCGCTCAGAATTGCTCCGGACAAGGCAGCAAATCCGAGTATCGAATGTGTATTGAGGGCACCGACAATCATTAATAGTTCGGCCGGAAAGCCGCTGGTTCCCGGTAACCCGATACTCGACAAAAGAAACAAGAAATAAAAAAAAGTCAATTTGGGCATTACGTTTGCAAGCCCGCCCAGATGAATTGTTTCGGTACTGCCGATTCTGTGATGTATGAATCCTGCGATCAACATCAGTGAGCTGGCCATGAACGTAAAGTTAATCATCTGAAAAATAGCGCCTTGCAACCCCTGTACGGTCAATGAGGCAATACCGACAATCACCAGCCCCACGTGACTCACACTTGAATAAGCCAGCAACCGACGCAAGTTTGTTTGCTGCAACGCAATCAAGGCAGCATAAATAAGTGTAATAGCGCCAACAACACTCAACAGCCAGCTAAAATCCACCGCCGCTATCGGTGCCAGAGGCATTGCAAACCGTAGAATACCGTAAACACCCAGCTTTAAACCGACAAGCAAAGCCACAATATGCGTTGGACCTTCCATCGCTACTGTAGGCATCCATGTATGCAACGGAACCAGGGGCGCTTTTACCGCAAATCCTATTAATAACAGCAGAAAAACAATGGCCTGTAAATCATCAGGTAACGGCGTATTCAGCAATACCGGCAAACTGAAAGAAAGCCCCAGCGGAATTATTTCATTGACATGGTGCGCATGATTTGATGCCAGCAGGATAAACGCCAGCAAAATAGGTACGCCACCAGCAATCATATACAAGAGATACTTCATCGCTGCGCTGCGGCGATGTGAACCGATACCCCATAAACCGATCAAGAAGAAAAACGGCGGCAATGTCAGTTCCCAGAACAGGAAAAAAAGTACCGTATCCAGCGCGCAGAATATCCCGAAACTCACACCTTCCAATGCCAGCAACAGCGCAAAGTGAAAACGCGTCAGCAAAGAAACTGAATTCCAGGCAGCGAGCATTGTGATTAATGTCAGTAACGCGGTCATCGGCAGAAACAAAATCGAAATGCCGTCAACGCCTACCAGGTATTCGATATTGAGCAAGGGAATCCAGGTGTAACGTTCAACGAGCTGAAATTCGCCATAGGCAGGATCAAACAAAATAAGCGCAAAAAGCGATAACAACAGGGTCAGAATCGCTACATAAAACGCGACATGCTTTGCGATATCAATATTGCGTATTGATCCGGTCAACACAGCACCCACCAATGGAATAATGATAAGAAAACTCAAAAATGGAAAATCTGCTTCAATCATGCTAATAATCCTTCGTAATAGTATGCTGCGTAGCCAGCATCGCCGGATTTGGGATTTCCAGACCGGAATACGTGCCACTGATTGATTGAATGTTCTGATCGATAATGTTCAGCCATGGAGAGGTATGCATACCGGCGGAGATCAGTATGGTGCAGATGACTATTGCGATAATCCATTCGTTTCTGGGTGATGGCTGTGTAGCAGCTTTGTGCATCGCGGATTTAAAAGGCCCCTGATAGCGTTTGGGTGCTGCAATGAAGATCTGCTGAAAAGCGCGCAGCAACAAACCGACCGCCAGAACGTTTCCGGTCAGAATAGCAATGGAAACCAGCCACCCCTGCCCTTTGATCGTGCCTTCAAGCAACAGATGAATACCATCGAAACCGGGCGTTCCCGGCATCACCATGGTACTTAAGGCACAGATGACAAATAAAACCGCAATGGCGGCATTAACGTCATAAATGCCACCCAAGCGCGGAATATAGGCCGTATGTGTGCGTTTATAGATCATCCCAAGGCTTAAAAACATGCCTGCTCCAGCCAATCCATAAGTGGCCGATAGCAGAATACTGCCTTCCATGCCGTATTTATTGAAATCAAAAATCCCGATCACCAACAGGCCCGTCTGACTGATGATGGCAAACGCCAGCAATCTGCGCATATTGATCTGCATCAGTGCCAGCAGCGCACCGTAAAAGATGCCTGCCAGACCCATTGTCACAACAAACCATGTCCATTCTTCCGCAACTTCGGGAAGCAAAGGAATTAAAAATCGCATGGCCGCATAAACCCCCAGTTTCAAACTGACCAGAAAAATACTTACACTGGCGACAGTCCCCTGTTCCGCCAGTACTGGCAGCCAGCCATGAAACGGAAACAACGGCATGCGTATTGCAAAGCCAAAAAACAGCAAAAAAAAGATCAGCGTTGCATATTCAAGCTTGACATCGTTTTCTTTCAGGACCAGCCAATCGAATGAAAGCACATCGGTGGTTATCATGACGCCGAACCCGAACATCAAAAATCCCGCCAACACCATAAACAGGCCGCTTCCCCAATGCTGCAGGAGCAAGGCGACAACCCAGCGGCGATTCTGCCCCGATCCGGCCCTGAGCGTCATCAATACGACCGGTATTAACTCAAGAAAACACCAGAACCAGAACTGCATGGCATTCATGGCTGTAAACGCACCGATCAATATGACTTCATAGCCCAGCAAACATGCGATATGTATTCGATCAGAAACGCGCCGTGTCGTCAGGGTATAAATAAGCGCCAATACGGCCAGAACTGTAGTGAGCAGCACAAACAGAATATTGGTGCCGTCGACGCCGACACTATACGTTAGTCCGAAAATTTGATAGTGCTCATAGAACTGAATGCCGATCTCACGATCGACATCAAACTTGAGCAGCATATAGATACCGGTGACGAGTGTCAGAATCGCTCCGCCAATCCCCAATCGCAACGCGGCACTCGGAGATGAAATCTGAATCACCAGAATCATACTGACCAGCGGAATGAGCGTCAGTACTGATAGTATGGGAAACCCCACCATTTCAGACCATAAAATTATATTTGCATTATCCATGGATTCCTCAGATTGAAGCAGCAAGCATTAATACAATGAATACAAAAAGTACAAGATAACGCGGCTTGAGCAGGAGCAATTCAAACATATTGGCGGCATGTCCCAGGTTTCTGCCCATGGTCACCAAATCCATGCCAATTCCACGGAGCACCAGACGTTCTTCGAACCAGCTCATGATATTGGCCACCCATTCCAGGAGCTTGCCGACAATGCCTTTTCCCCGGACAAATTCCATCTGGATTTCATCCACTCTGTTCTTATGCGCTTCCTTTTCTATCTGAGTCAAAGAAGAAATTGCCGTAAAGGATGAAACCGGGTCTCCCATGGCGCGGTCAATGATGTTTTTATCAAACCGATCCAGATCATGTCCCAAACCATATATCGGCCTGACCAATGCTCTGTCAGCTATCGGATCCAGCCAGAATCGCTGGATTGATGCAATATATAACCATCGTTTATTCATGAAAAACGCGGATACGGGTTTCATGGGATTGCCATTAACATATTTAATCAGTGATGGCGCAGTTAAAACCTGGAAACACCTGACAATTGCATGAGCGCACATATGCCACATCGCCAGCTCCCATAAACCCAATCCACACGCCACAAACATCAAACCCAGTTGCCCGGTAATTGCAAAGCACAATGAGCTCTTAACATCAGTCTGAGTCAGGCCGACTAAATAGCTGTATATGGCCGTGGACAAACCAATGATCACTAGAAAACCCATTGTAAATGGCGCCTTTTCAATAATTGGCTGCAACAAAATGACCAGAAAAACACCTGAATGAATCATCACCGACCCATAAAATACCGCGCTTGAAGGTGTCGGCCCTTCCATTGCACGCGCTAACCAGGGAGAGAATGGCAATTGTGCGGATTTGGTGATTGCAGCTACAACAAAACATAAACTAATCACAGTGACTGTAGGCGTAGCCAAGCTCTTCGCCATTTCATTCAAACTCAACCAGTCGACCGTTCCAGCAAAGTAGAACGATAAGGCAATTCCAAGAATAAAGCCTGTGTCGCCGATTCGATTGGTCACAAATACCCGTGTTGCATTAATTACCGCGACAGGACGTTCATATGAGTAGGAGATTAATAGATAAGAGCATAGTCCGGCTAATTCCCAGCCAATAAATGTCCCAATGGCATTACCTGACAGAATCAGCAGAAACATCGAGGATGAAAACAGGCTGAGTACAAAGAAAAACCGGCGGAATCCGGATTCCTGGTGGATATAATTTTTTGAAAAATACGTAATGATGACCAGAATGACTGAAAATAAAGCAGCGACAACGACATTAAAACCCGTGGTAATAAAATTCAGATTCACCACAAGGTTACCGCTATCCAGCCACTGACCCACCATTTTGGATCCTGAATTTTCACCGGCCAGATCGGCAATCAGCAAAAGAATGGCCGATACGGATGACAGATAAATTGCATTTCGAGCAACATCCGAACTCGACAATTCTCCCTGCAACCCCATGACTTGACTTGAAAAATAACCAAAGCCGATAATGACCGCAGCGATAAACGGCAGTAAAGGAATAAAGATAACGAGCACATCCATAGTTAAGCTCCTGTCATTTCCGGTTGTTTAACCAATACCGGTGGCAGCGGTTCACTCATATCCTGATAATAAGCATTCGATGAATCGACCACGGGTATTACTCTTTCTTTTGGCTTCCACGGCACGAACCCCACATTCCGCTCAAAGCAAGAGATTTCACCCGTATCGGGATCAATGGCGCCGAGTAATATCCATCCTCCGCCGACCAACTCCCGAATAATGGCTTGTCGTTCGTAAATTTGCCCAAGAATCTCGGTTTTAGCTTCAACCAGAACCTGCAATCGGACAGGCTCATGAATTTCAACCATTTGCTTGGTCAGCCCCGTTCTTAAATCACTGCTGGCACCTTCCATGACACCGAACATACCGGTAATGTTATGGGTAACCTTTGTACCCGACCCAAAATAATCATTATTCACCGTTGAAAAGTAGTATTCCAGATTGATACCGGCTCCGACAGGACCCACTGCCAGCAACAGACCTTCCAAGAGCTTTCCGTCCAAATCCTGGGTAGCATCGTAAGAAATGAGAAAAACCCGCCTGTCCAGAAATACCCCCTGTGAAACGGAGCGGCGGCCGATAATTGCTCCTGCTATGGTTGCGTGATTAAATTCGGGAAAAGCCTGTGAAAAATCATTTGCACGCTCTAAGACATGCGCATATCCGTTACCGGGTACCTTGGGATGATTGGCCGACACAAAACGCCGACATCGTTCTTGCGCTGAAACCTGCCTGGCCATATTCAGATATTCTCGAACAGACTCAAAAGCGGGTAATGCATTTTCTGGAATATCTTCCAGATCAAACCAGAAATATTCATCACTGCAGGTATCATGTTCAGCACCGACAAACCAGGTGTCTGCAGGAATATGGATACCCCGCTCGGCCAATAACTTTCTGATGACCGGCCGATTGATCATGGCCGCAAACAGACGTGCGTTGGGCCCGCCCCGTTTGCCGCTGCACGCGCCACAGTTATAGGCAAATCCATGTGGATTATTCTGGTTGGTCGAACCATGTCCAAATAAACAAACAATCGGCGCAAAACCATATGTCAAGCCGGTCGTGCGCAAAAATAAAGTCAGCTTGTCAGCTTGCTCATTGTCTGTAAAACCGAAGCGGGGATTTTCAGGTGTCGCGGCCACATCCGATTGCGCTGCAATAAAATTCAAACGTGTCGGTACTGGTTTTTCAATAACCTGCCGCAGCTTATTATTAACAGCAAGAACATATTTGGGCGAAAAAACCTTGCCGAGCAAACCCAAAAAAACAATTGGCGCTAAAGCATCGATGACTGCATGCGAGAATAGAAGGCTGCGGCGCAGCGATTGGTTAAATAAATAGGCCAGTTTTCTGAAGAGCGTGTAACTTTTGTTATGCGCAGCGACTAACTGCTCCGCCCCTTCTCTAGGTTCCTCAATGACTTCATTGGTTGGCGTTACCGGCAGAGGACACTGTTTTTTCCGATTGATGTCATCAATGCCTCTGTAATTCATGGGAACACCAAAGAAACCAGCGGCCCCTATCGTCTCAATCGCCGGATTCATCTCCTCCAGATGGCGGCGCAAACTTTCTTCCCGGTCATCCATACACGTCATAATTTGCGCCTGAGGTCTTTGGTCTCGCTTAGCCCATCTCCCCCGATTCAGGTTGGCATGAATCGCATGATAAAAATTTTCCCTGTAATGATATTCATAGGCATACAGCCATATACTGCCTCTTTTATCCGCAGTGAACGCATCAACAACCTTCAACATATTCAAAAAATCATCTTTCTGAATATCCTTGATATGCGAAGATTGAATACCCAAATGCTGGCACAGGCGAAATAAGCGCCAGCCCGTATTGAACGGCGTGTGTACAATGCTGTTGTCTGCCATGGAACTGAATTGCCATGTCCAGATCAAATCCGCCAGTTCTTGCCATTCCGATTGCTCATAACGTTCTGAGCCGGAATGTAGAAAAAGGTATTTAACCAGATTCGTCAAATATTCCGGAAGATCTCCCTGGTAAAACAGCTTACGTACCATGAATTCCGACAGATATTTATGAAAGTAATATCTGAACGTGCCGAGTTTTGCATCGATATTCCAGTTTTCTTCACAGGCCTGCGACAGCCAGAGCCGGTCCAGTATCAACCGTATCGCTAGGTAATCTGCCAGATGTACCTGCGTTGGCCCACTTTCAGCAATATATTTCGGGTGACTCTGTCTCCAGTTAATCATTCCTGACCACCCGGGCAATTCTAAAGCCACCAGACGTAGATACCCTTCCCAACGTTCCTCGGGAATTTCCATGTATTTTAATTGGTTAATAATGCAATCTACCGGATCGTCAGGTGCCTCTGAAATAACACGCTGCCAGTCCGGCAAATCATGCAAAAAAGGATTTGCATCATAACTAACCACATTCTTCCATGCTTTGTATAATCCGGTATCGCTGCAGTCTGGCAGACGCCATGCTGAGACACCTTCGTCCAGCGCCGATGCACAGATCCGAATAAGCTGCACACGGACAGAAAAAAGAATATCAATCCCGGTCAGTGTCTTGACAAAATCCCGCATCGTCAGACGCACACCAATCTGATCCAGCATCTCATTGAGTTTTTCCTCCGCTTCCATCCGCATTTTCTGATGCACCATCAAATTGGTATTATCCGGAAGTTCCGCACGTATTCTATCCAGCCATGCCCTGGCCTGTTCTTCGGACAAATCGACCATGTTCTCCGGATGCAAGGGTATTTTGTCAATTTCCATCTTATCCAGAATATGGTCCCACAGCGAAGCGGCATAATGCTTTTCACTCTGTGCAGTTTCCAGTAAAACCTCACGTATGGAATCCGGTACGTCGGGTTGAATTTTGTGCAACACATCAAATTCTTCGATTTGCCAGTTTAAATTACTGGCTGATATGCTCTGCAAATCATAAAGTAAAGCTATGCGATAGATATCGTTACGAAAAATCGATAGCCGACCTGTCTTGATCACGTATTCTTCAGCTTTTAATTCTTGATGATGTGCTATTGCAGCAGCCAGATCTTCATCGGTAATGGCGCCTTTCTGATATAAGGCCCGGTTTCTTTCGTCTGACAAATAGCCGTGTACTCCCGTTAAAGCCTCTACTTCTTTGATTGCAACTTCAAAGGGCAAATGCTGAAAACCATGAATCGTATTATGGTGAACAAATTCACGTATGGTCGCCTGCCCAGGTAAAATATGTCCCAGATGCTCCAGATAATGCAAAATCTCAGATCGTTTATCTGTTAAATCAGTGTGATGTGCATGCATAGCTAATCCTAGTGAATACTTTGACTGATAAAGTCATTCATCTGGGTTATGGTTGCCAAGGACAAATCAATTAAAGGCGTAGGCCACAAACCCAATAACACAATTGCAGCAACCAGAATAACGGCTGCAATCAATTCATATAATTTTAAATCCTCAATTTCGCGCATCTGCGGCTTGACCGGACCTGTAAACAGCATACCAACAGTCCGCATCGCATAGGCCGCGCTGATGAGAATGCTCAACCCCAGAAACAGCATTAAGTTTCCCCATTGCTGATAACCGCCGATGACTGCATGTATTTCAGCCACAAATCCGACAGTACCGGGCATTCCCATTGCCGCAAATAACGTGATTGTCATAAAGAAAGCAAAACGCGGCATCACCTGCACGAGCGAACTGTAATCCAATATATTCCGGGTGTGTGTGCGCTCATACAACAGACCGACCAGCAAAAACAATGCACCAGCAACCAGACCATGCGCCGTCATTTGCAAAATTGCGCCGGTTAATCCGGTAAAATTCAAAGTCGCAATGCCCAGCAGTACGATACCCATATGACTTACCGAAGAATAGGCCACCATGGCTTTGAGATCGGATTGCCGCCATGCAAGCACACCGCCATAGATCATGCCAAACAGCGCGATAAACATCAGATAAGACTGAAACACCAGTGTGGCTTCGGGCAACATGATAACAACGCGTATCAAACCATATGCACCCATTTTGAGTAAGATACCGGAAAGCAGAATACTCACCGGACTGGGAGCTTCCACGTGGGCCAGTGGCAGCCAGCCATGGAGTGGAAAAATAGGCATTTTGACGCCAAAACCAATCAAAAAGCCAAGAAAAACCCAGAGCTGCTCGTTTCTGGGCATACTTCGGGCAGCCTCAGTCATGTCAGCCATCAACGTGCCGCCATGTTCAGGCATATACTGGCTGATTGCCATCAGGCTGATCAACATGAATACCGATCCACCCATGGTGTACAAAACAAAGTTGATACTGGCGGCACCACGGCGAACACCGCCCCAGCGCGCGATCAGAATAAAAAGCGGTATCAGGGTTAATTCCCAGAAAATGTAAAATAGCGACCAATCCTGGGAAAGAAAAACGCCCAGCATGCCTAGTTCAAGCAACAAAACGCTGATATAATAGCTCTTAACGTTATGCACAATACTGAAGGATGCCAGAAGCGCGATTAATGTCAGCATTGCTGCCAGAACCACCATTGGCAGCGACAGTCCATCTATACCTAATGCGAATGCTGAATTGAAGTTCGGGTTATAAATGAACTGCTCATAATACTGAATTTCACCATACAGCTGGTTGTAATCCGCAACCAGCCAGCAGCTGAATAAGAAAGCCGCTGTGGCAAAAATATTCGCGGTGAAACGGATTTGACTTGTATTCCCTCCTGGCATGACTGCGAGGACCAGAATGCCTAAAAATGGCGTCAATAATAGTGTACTGAGTATCCCCATTATATTAATTACCTTTATGCTCTCAAAAGCAAACGCTCAGCATAAGGAAATATGCCGATTAAGAATGCCTAAGTCTTTTTATATTTATTACTCACCCAGTTTTTTTGTACAAACCCTAATACAGCCTTTTCCTGGCGAAAGCGATTATGAATAGCGAACTTTGAAATGCGCGCTGTATATAAATTAATTACCTGGAATGTGTTCGGGCTACATATGTTTTTCTGAATAATGAACCGGATATTATTTATGCCATATGCTGTTTAAGATCAGTAGAATTTCGTTCAGTCTAGAATATTGTAGTCAAAGCAATGTCAAATTAATGTTAAAAAAAGATTAAAATTTTGCAAAGTAAATAATTATGCAGATGATCTGATTAACCCAGATTTTCCATTAGAAATTCGCAACTGATGAACAGCTAACAGAACAAGCGATCCCTGATCCAAATTCCTTGGAAAAAAATTTCAAATGAAATCGCCTTTGAATTAGAGAAACCTGAATATATTCAATAACTTTATTTCTCTAATCATTTCTATTAGAAAGCTGCCTAATAGGAAATCTGGGATGAATTATTACTCTATGAAAGCTGGCGAATATCCAGACTTGTTAATCTTGCGGACGCACCAGAAGAATCGATGCGTCGACAAGACTTACCAGTTGTTCAGCGACAGATCCGATGACAAAACGCTGCAAACCTCTGCGATTCGCGGTTCCCACAACCAGCAGATCAGCGCCCCATTCATTGACTGCATTTCCAATCGCCTCCGATATACCATTTGTACCATAGGCAATATTGGCTTCCAGCAACCGTGTATCGATACTTAACGCATCGACAGATTCCTTTGCTTTTTCCAAAACAGCATTTCCAGCTGCTCTGTCAGCTTCTTCTTCGCCTGTTATACAATGAACGATGCATAATTCCGCATTATATGAATTGACAATATTCTGCGCTTCCTCCAGCGCTCTTTGCGTTGTTTCGCCGCCATCTATGGCCACCATGATTTTTTTGTACATTTTTGAAATCCTTATATGATTGTTTACCTGGTTATCATTAACGTGGTTGAAAAAAGCGGGCCTTATTAATCGGATTCAACCCGCCCTTTTCGAATCCCTATTTAATGACAAACCACCCGTTATTGCAAGTTGCTGCTATCACGCTTAAGATTTTCAAAGTAGCGCTTAATAACATCCCTGCCAGGCATATTGTCGTGTTTGGTGTAAACCATATAATGAATCACAGCATGCACAATTAGCGCAATCATCATACCTTCGAAGATACCCAGTTCAAACACCAGCAACCCTGTCAACAATGCAAGCATCATGGCGTAAGGACCATAGTGGGTTACATGCACCAGACCGGCAATCATCTTGTAACCGGAGAACATCATAATCGCAGCCAGAGCAAATTTGGGCAGATATTCCAGATATTCTGTATTCAGCATAAAGAAACACACTACCGAACCAATAAGTACAAGAGAAAATTTGGTATATGCGCCTGCTAATCTGTTGGTGGTACTTTTCGCCAGACCATCCAGATTGGTCATACCACCGAAGAGGCTTGACCCCATGTTAGCAACCCAGATTGCCAGCAAACTGTTATTGCTGTTACATTTACGTTTCAATGGATCGATTTTCTCAATCGCGGCATTACTCATCACCTGCTCAATCACGTCAATGGTGGCCAGCATCGCGCAGAACAGTACCATCAAAATAATCATGGTAAACGTGACGTTCGTTGGAATAGGCAGTCTCAACACCAAATCAACGTCTTCCACATAAATCATCGGCACGGCGACAAATTGCGCCACAGCAACACCACCCAGAATCAGTGCGAAATAAGGAATCGCCGGTTGAATATCCTTAAACTTGGAGAACAGGTAAACAAACATCGCAAAACCGACAGCTGAAATAACCAGCATCTGTATACGTGCCTCATTCCAGAATTCCTCAGTAACGGATTCTTCCGGAATTTCGTAGGTAAATTCGAAGAATTTCAGGAAAATTTTCAAACCGATACCGGCTAGCAGACCCTCCACCAGATATACCGGAACAGCAACCAGCAGGTATTTCTGCCAGTTGAAATACCAGCAAATTGCCTGCATGACCGATGTCAGGAATATGCAGAATGCCATATTCTCCAGACCAAAAGTGGCCACACCCAGCGCCAGAGCCGGCGCCAACCCTGCTGCAATGCCTGCGCTGCCGATGTAGTTACCCGGCTTGAACCAGGCAAAAATCCAGCCAATAAAACTGGCAAAGACCACGGTCGCCAGACCCACTTTGATCGGATAATCTGACATTATGGCAATACCGATGGTCAACGGTATTGCCATACAGCCGGTAATGGTGCCAGCAAAGGCATCACGCATGGCATATTTCGCCTGGAATGCCGCCGCTCCAAAATGCTTATCGGCCGTCAAAACGACCGATCCATCTGGTGCTAAATTCTCGCCGCTCGGCAGTGGCTTGTTTTCTTTTTCAACTTCTGAACTCATATAAAACACTCTCCCAGATATATAACAATCTAATTGACATGAATCTAAATGCATTTGTTTGTTTATTTGCGCAGCGAAAATTTAACACAGCGCATGTGAAAAATTCGTGAAGAATTAACATATATTTATCAAGGCTTTCACATTGATAAATATCAGTTTAGGTAATTGAATATACTAATTTAATGCGTAAAGAACTTGTTTCCCGGGACGCGAAGGCCATACCCATCAATGTCAATAATTTCCGGTCCGTCACCGGCTGGAATATGGGATCGGAGTGCCCGGGTTACTTCCAATCCATAAGGTGAAATGATGATCACGCGACATGAACATTTACAGTAAACATGCGCGTTTCATCACAAGCGTTTTAACGTCCGGCCGGAACGGCCATGCGTTAAATTTCAGCTACTAAAAAAGATTTGTGCGCAAAAGCAGTTAAAACTTATTGCTCATCTGTTTTTTCGCAAAACCCTTGCGCTATGCATTCAGCTTATAAATTACGCTGTATTTGGACTTGAGATAATGGATTAAATGTTGCGGATTTAAAGGCTCGCCGGTTATGCGCAACACGAGTTCTTGCGGCGTATACAGTCTTCCCTGACGATGGATTTTCTGGTTCAACCAGTTTTTGATCGGTACAAAATGCCCTGTTTCTATATTTTTATCGGTATCCGGCAATTCTTCCCGCAAGGCGTTATAAAACTGACAGGCATAAATAGCGCCCAGGGTATAAGAAGGAAAATATCCGAAAGCGCCGCTGCTCCAGTGAGAATCCTGCAAAACACCGACGGTATCCGTTGGCGGTATTATGCCCAGATATTTTTTCATTTTCTCATTCCAGGCTTCTGGCAAATCATCGACAGATAAGCTGCCTTCAAACAAATCCTTCTCAATCTCAAAACGCAGGATAACATGCAGTGGGTATGTCAATTCGTCGGCTTCCACGCGTATAAAACCGGGCCTGCATGCATTAATTGCCTGATAAAAGGTATCCACTGTCGCTCTTTGCAGACTGCCGGGGAATGTCTTACAAATCGTTTCAAAATAATGCGTGCAGAATTCCTTGCTACGCGCAATCATACGTTCCCAGAATAACGACTGCGATTCGTGAATGCCCATTGTCAACGATTCAGAAACCGGCAGATCACTGGCATCCGGCATGCGCCCCTGCTCGTAAAGCGCATGCCCCGTTTCGTGGATAACAGCGTATAAGGATTCGATAAAATCGTTCTCGTTGTACCGTGTTGTTATCCGCACATCAGTCGGGTGACTGCCGCCACAAAATGGATGCACTGAGACATCCATACGTCCTTTATCAAACTGGAAACCGATATCTCCGCTGATTTTACGCGCCAATGCCGCCTGTCCCTCAACCGGAAAATAGCCCTGTAAAAAGGAAACATCAGGCTGATAGGTATGATGCTCTAATTCCTGAATAAACGGTATCAACGCTTCCTTCAACTGATCAAAAATAACCGCAATTTCTGCTGCCGTCGTTCCACGCTCAAATAATGCAATGTTGGCATCATAAGCTGAGCTGTCGGGATAAGCGCATGCCGCCCATTCTCGTTTTAATTTGATAAACTCCTGGATTACGGGTGCAAAATCAGCAAACCTGTTTTCCTTGCGCGCCTGTACCCAGATGGCATGTCCCCGTGAACTTAAGGCCGCGATTGCCTGGATCAGCTGCCTGGGAATTTTAGTCATCAAATCAAATTCTCTGCGCGCTTCTTCGATATTACATCGTTCAATCGCGCCGAACTCATTTTTCCGTGCACTTAATTCATCCAAAGATTCACCCAGGATCATGTCCGTCATGCGCTCATGAATCACACCGGCAAGTGCTGAAATCTGATCGGCGCGCGCTTCTGCAGCACCTGTTGGCATTGTAACTTCCTGATCCCACTGGATGATGCTCATCACGCCTTTTAACCGGGAAATCTCTTCGAGTCTGTGAATCAGATTTTGATAATTGTCATTCATACTTATACGAAAAAAATAAATTAGCATTCAGCTTGAAAAAGCAATACCTACCCAATCCATAAACCGGCCAGTCGCGATCCATGGTTTTTCATATTCCGTTGCAACGCAACAATATCACATGTGCAAACTGAAAAACCGGCACCATGCTTTCGAAAGATGGTATCGTGCGATTATTGTCATATTCGTGTCTGCCTCAGGTGTAGCGCGGATTGACCGAATTCTGCACGCTGTACTGCAATTACAGTCTTGCCTGCAACCCGGGAATACCGATACGCTGTATATGCACAGCGTTACCGCCTTCCTCATAGGCGAGTAATCGGCCTTCTTTGTCCCAGATACGAAAGGCCAGGGAATAGGACAATACCCGTATCGGATAATCACGCGGCAGTGTCTGCAGATAGGGTTGAATCGTGGTGAAATCGGTTGCGCCATACTGCTGCATGATAAACCGTAAACCTCCATTAGCCGGTCCGATGTTATAGGCCAGCAATCCAAGAAATAAATCGTTCTTCATTTCAGCAAGATAGTGCTTGAACGTAGCTGCTGCGACAAATGCATTGTGGCGGGGATTGTCCAGCGAAATTTTTTCAGTACCTAACCGATGATGCGCCTGAGTGACCGCAATGGCCGGAACACGGGTGATCTGAAACAATCCACGTCCGCCATCACTACTGGTTCTGGGAATAAAGGACGATTCGGTCGCCGCGATGCCCTGCAGTAAATGGGCATCGATATTGAAAGCGCGGGCTGCATCTTCAATAGCTTGCCGGTATTCTTGCGCGCGATCGACCATTATTTGCAGTTGAGCACCGTTTTGTCTGCGATAGGCGGCATAAACCTGATGCGCGATAGTCATACGTCCGGCTTCTTCTTTTCCGCCGACCAGAGTACGGAAATTTCCGTAAGCAAACGTAAACCGGTCATTGCTGGCAAACCCGGTGAACACCAGGACTAACGAAACCGACAGCAGGGGCGTCAGGTATTCGGAATACAGCCGCAGACGGTTTCTGAGCATCCACCAGCCAATGAGGAAGAGCATTGAAATGAGTGTCAATATCAAAACAGCCGCTGCAAACGGAAGCAGATGGCCAAAAAAACTCGTGCCGGAAAACCGGTTTGCAGAATGCCCTAACAGCACCATGATCACCAGAACTGCAATAATACTTAAACAAAGTATCTCTATACTGGCCAGCACGAACTTTTTTTTGTAATGGTTGTGCGGATTTTTCTTGGGCCTTTTCCTGGATCCGCGCTGCCCGGATTGTAAAGCTTCCGCCGGACGCACTTCCGGATTCCGTTTACGCCGGGATTTCGGTTTTATAGCAGTATTTGCATCACTATCCGCGCGGTCGGGATTTGCAATTTTGATGTATTTATCCATGGATCACAGTCAGTCACGGCTTTCAGTTTTGACGATACGGAAAATTCGGAGATGGCATTGTGCCTGAAGCAAATCGAAGAAACCAGTTTCTGCTTAGGGTAAAAAATGATACAGTATATCGATTTTTACCATAGCATCACAAAATTTTCATGCGCAAATTGCTATGCTCTGTTTCAAATTCTTCCACAAAAAATCATTGTCAGAGAATCAAAAAATTAATAACAATTATGTAATCTGCTAAGATGCGCACTCAATTGATAATAATTATTATTCAATAGTTAAAATTCCCTATCACTTGCCAGACCACAGACCAAAATGTCAATAATAATAAAGCTTCTTTTTATAGCCTTTTCATCCATACTGTTCGACTTTGCAACCATCGCCTATGCACAAGAACCCATAGTGTATTCACGTTGCGAGCGTACCACGGCAACCTACGAACTCACTGGCAATGTAACCATCAACGGGCAGACACAGACAGTCACCCGAACCATGACCGGTCTGGATATTTACGATGTCCTGCCCGATGTATCCAATTTCCTGACCGGCTTTTCCGCACCCTGTGATCTGGTTTATCGCGATCCTGACGGTGTTGAAACCGTGATTTTTGACTGCTCTTCGTCATCGGCCCAGCAGTCATCATGCGCCGCCCTGGATTCGGCTGTTTCATTCGACGGTAAAACAATTGCGTTTTCCGTTTTTCGCGGGACGCTGAAAAACCATTCGGAATCCGTCGATTCCCGTGTATTGCATCCGGACGCGGACAAAGCGGATTTGGGATGGTATACCTTCCCGAATAAACTGCTGCAAACAACCGGAGCCCATCTGCATTTCTATACGATTGCAACCGGAAAAACACTGGCTATTCCATTTGTGCCGGGTGTTTACGATTCAGGTCCGGCATTCATCAGTAACAGCCGTATCGCTTTTACATCAACACGGGATGGCAACACTTCAACACTCGTCTGGGGTTCCACCGGATCGCGGATCGGAACGCGTATCTGGACTGTCGATATCAATGGTAAAAACCCGGATCTGGCGAGTCATCACTCGCTATCCCAGGAACAACATCCGTTCATGCTCAGAGACGGCCGCCTCGCCTATTCCAGCTGGCAGATATTCGGCGGGCTGCCTTTTCGTTATCCTAACGGTATTTCTGGCGGCTTCGATACGATCGAAAACCTTTTCCATATTTATGCGCAGGCCCCGGATGGCGCCGATAACTTTCCGATTTACGGACAACACAGCGGCAGTCACAGCATCAGCCATTTCGGCGAAGACCACAATGCCGCGCATTTTTTAACACAGACCTCCGATGATCGTATCTGGTTTGCGGATTATTACCGCGGTAATAACAACGGGCTTGGCGTGATCA
>CAZTCY010000066.1:0-16732 GCA_964612715.1 uncultured Nitrosomonas sp.
CGGTTTGATGCGAAGGTGTTTCAGATCTATGGGCCGGGTGATTCCGAAGGCGGGTCCTGGCCGGCAACCGGAAAGGCAAAGATTGAGCGTTTTTCCGACACAAGAACACCGGTTGCTGCACAAGGTCACGCTATCTTGATGGCAGATCTGGGAGGTGATCCTGAGCCTGTATATGCCTATGAAGGACAGATCAAAGTAACCGGGTTAAGTAACAGAAGGCTGAAGCGTGAGGAAGTGCTGGCAACTGCGCATTCCAGGCGAGATGAAGATCTGCGTATCAATCCCGAGCACCGCATCATCAATACCGAATGGACAGAGATTTCATGTACATGGTGATCATTGCGCAACACAAAGTTTAAGCAAAAAACACCATCGCATATAAAAGACTTCACGTGCTGGGATTTGCGTCGAAGAGATATTTTTAAAAATCCCCTTATCTAATATTAATATAAATGGAGAAAAAATGACAAACTCTAGGCCTCAATTAAAGCCGCTGGCGAATACCATCGCAACGGCTTTGCTTTCAGTCGCATTAGTTGTCCCGTTTGGGGTAAATGCGGCGCAGCCGACCCCGTATGGCAAAGCTAGCCTGTTCAGTAATCCAACACCGATTCAAATTAACGATACTTGTGCTAATCCGGATCAGCCCGCTTGTGAAGCGCTTCTTGATGTGTATAGTCCAAGTCTGCCGCCAAATCAACCTGGCCAGATTCGGCAATTACCACCTGAAGTTCCTGTCGTTGTGGCTACGCCATCAACGATCGTAGTTCCGAATGGTGCTTTCCGCAGCGACGCAGTGATTTCCGATATCAGTGTTTATATTCATGACATCCATCATGATTATCTGAATGATGTTGATATTATGCTGGTCGCACCGAACGGCAGCTGGGTTATGGTCGCATCAAATGTCAGTTCTGCGGGTGCTACACCAGAGGGCGGTGTTCTGGGTATCAAGGCGGAAGGATTGAATTGGCGCTTCCATGATTCCGCGATACTGCCTCTGCCACGCTCAGTGCGTGACGATGGCCGTTTGAGCGGTAACGTCAATAATGCGTTATATAACGTTATCTATGATGAATGGGTCGGTGTCTGGACGGATACAAGCTTAAGAACGTATAAACCATCGGATTACGATAATTCTCCGGATACCGATCATTTTCCGGGTAACGTCGTTGGTTTGAGTGCGTTCAATAACTCGAACAACTCTATTGGTTTAACGCCATCAACAATACTGGGTACAGTGGTCGCAGGTGATCCATCGACCTATAAGCAGGTGCTGAACGGACCGAAATTAAGCAATCTGCACGGCATTGATCCAACTGGTGTGTGGAAACTGATCGTTGCCGATGATTACTACTGGTTTGCGGGTGAGATCAGAGGTGGTTGGAGTCTTGAGATCACGACTGAGAAAGATAAAAGCATTCGTGCTACTCGATAATCGGTATTAATAAAAATGCTGAGTTCAGATTACGGCAGAGCGTGTTTTGCCGTGATCTGGATACAAGGATTAATTTTTTACAGCTGTTCTGTGCACAGGCATTATATTTTTAATGTGCTTGATGCAGTCATAAGGTTTTTTTCATTTAAAAGCATAAGAATAAATTGGGTTACCTTGTCGGTAAGGATTTATTGAACACTGAGTGTTTGTGCATTTCCGCAAATGCCGGATTTCTATTTCTGTTGATGTTCCTTTCGTATGGATTCATGGCATAGCAGAGAGGTGATTCATAGAAACAATCTGTAAGTACATTTTAACGGTATAGAGTGTTTTTAAATGAGAAAGATTATTATTTGCATTACTATTTGTATTGCTATTATCATATGCAGTTAAGTATCAATGTGCTTGTTTAAGTACTTGATGATGGGTGCGTATGCGATTGCAGCAAGTCAATGTGAGCGCTGCGCGGGGCATTTAATAAAAATAATTTAAATTTTATTGTGGGATGGTATTTCATGAATTGGATTCGACCAGCGTTCTGGATAATTCTGTTGCTTGGCGTAACAGGATTGGTAAGCGCGCAGAGTGAAGGCTTAACAAAGCCGCAAGAAAAAAACAAAAACGTGCAGGAAGTAAAAAAGTTTCCGGAGATCACAATCAGTGAGAGTGCATCAAATATGGAAAGCTTTACGCCAAAAACAACCAGCACCGCAACTAAAACGGATATTCCGTTGATTGAGATTCCGCAGACGGTCAATGTGATTACCCGTTCCGAGCTCGATGCGCGCCTGGTGCAGACCATTTCCGATGCGGTAGTCTATACACCGGGGGTTATGACTACACCGTACGGGGATGTGATGCGGGATGATTACTTCTTTTTCCGCGGGTTTGAGGCAACGCAATTTCTGGATGGCCTGGGTCTGGTGGGTTCGAATTACGCCAATCTGCGCATCGAGCCCTACGGCGTGGAGAGTGTTGAAATACTGAAGGGGCCGTCTTCGACCATGTACGGTCTGAGCGGTCCGGGCGGTGTGGTTCATATGACCAGCAAGCGCCCCACCGCAGTGCCGGTGCGCGAGTTGTTCATAACTGGCGGGAGTTTCGACCGCATTCAGGGCGGCCTGGATATCGGTGGTCCGGTCGATAACAATGGCAGGCTGTTTTTCCGCTTGACCGGAATGGTGCGCAATAGCAATACGCAGGTTCAGCATGCGCATCTGGATCGTTACTTTATTGCGCCGAGTGTGACCTGGCGCCTGGGTATGGATACGACCCTGACATTGCTCAGCCATTATCAGCGGGATGATACAGGCAATTCACTGATGTTTCTGCCGCCGGAAGGTTCGCTGCTGCCCAATCCCAATGGCAAAATCTCAACCCGCACTTTTCACGGGGAGCCGGGCTATGATCGCTACAGACGGGATCAATATACCGTCGGTTATGCATTGGATCATCGATTCAATGAGTCCTGGAATTTTCAGCAGAATTTGCGTTACGCCGATGTGAAAAGTGATTACCCCAATACATTTTCTCTTGGTTTTATGTTGGATGATAACGGTGATCCGGTGGATTTCCGTACGCTTGATCGCGTGGCTGCACACTATAAGGATAAAGCGGGTACGTTTACGATGGATAGCCGGGTGCACGGTAAATTCGATACCGCCGGAGTGCAGCATAATTTGTTGATCGGTGTTGATTATCGTCATATGTCCGGCACAAACCGCCGTGGTTTCTCGGACGACTTTCTGTTTATCGATGCATTTAATCCTGTGTACGGACAGCCTTTTGCCTTGCCGGTCATTGACTTTATGAGAAATCAAAGCCTTGATCAGGTTGGTCTCTATGCGCAGAATCAGATGAAATATAACCGCTTCATATTGACGCTGGGCGTTCGTAACGATTGGACCGATACACAGACGCGGGACAATGATCTGTTTATGGGTGAGCAAATCAGTAGTACCCGGCAGAACGACCGTGCATTCACTTACCGGACCGGATTGACCTATCTGTTCGATAATGGTATTGCGCCTTACGCGAGTTATGCAGAGTCGTTTCAGCCGTCTCCGGGTGCCACTTTTGGCGGTGCGCCGCTTAAACCGACCACCGGCCGGCAATATGAAGTGGGTGTCAAGTATAAGCCGGTCAATTATGACGCTTTGCTGTCGGTTGCGGCTTATCATCTGAAACAACGCGATGTTCTTACGCCTGATCTTGAACCGGGGCATACCGGTTCCTTCGTGCAAACCGGTGAAGTGCGTGTGCGCGGCATCGAGGCGGAAGTCAAGGCAAATCTGATGCCGGGGTTGAACGTTATCGGTGCTTATTCCTTCGCGGATTCAAACGTAAGCGAAAGTAACGACCCCGACGAACTGGGCAACCGCCTCGCGCTGACACCGCGGCATCAGACTTCCGCCCGGCTGGATTATACTTTTTACGGCAATCGGTTGGCCGGATTGGGTCTTGCATGGGGCGTCAGGCATATCGGCTCGAATTTCGGCGATGTCGTCAACAGCCTGAAAGCGCCTTCGTATACCTTGTTTGATGCAATGGTGCGCTACGACCTGCGGTATTTGCACCCCACGCTGCGGGGTGCTCAACTCGCCGTCAATATGAATAATATATTCGATAACAAATATGTTTCCACATGCGCTGGCGGATCGTGTTATTACGGCCTCCAGAGGACGGTTTATGCAACCCTGCGTTATGGATGGTAAGCCCGGTGTGGCTTAGAACCTGCTCAAGATCTCACTGAAGGGGCGCATTGCGTCGTTCAATTTTGCCTTGCACTGCCCTCTTGATCGAGATCTTGAACAGATTCGAAGTGGAATTTTAGCGAAGTTTTTAAGCGGAAGGATTGCTGCAGGACTGTATCGGTGTATGTCAATCTTGCCATGATCCCGCAAATACGTTGATGGAGGTAGTACGTTGATTCCGGAAGTGAACCGCAATCTGCAAAATAGCTTAATTGAGCGATGCCTGCCCGATGGCCGTAAGCTGTATTGGCAATCGGGCTCCGCGCCGTGTCTGACCATTGATAATGACGCGGAACTGTATTTTACGCTGACGCGTGACGACATCGCCCAACGGATTACCCTCCGGCTGGTGCGGCATACACCGGTTGATGCTGTGATATCGGAGCAGAATCTGCTGGCCGCTTTGTACTGTCTGTTTGACGATGCGCCCGGCATACGCGTTGTTGAATTGGATTTGAGTGCGGATCTGCGCGCTTATACCGATCTTGCGCAGAGATTACAACAACGCGGGTTGGCTTATCCGCTACAACAGGATGAGCGGGATGGGCCTGTGGATCGCTTGGAATGCCGCCGTGCATTGCTCTGGCAAGAGCCGGAATTGTGGCTGTCCGGGCAGCCGTCATGCTATCCCCTGCATTACGCGGTTACGAACGGCAAGCGCCATCCGCTGCGGCCATTGACACCACAGGGAATGCTGTATCAGCGCGATATCCGCGCACTCGGTAAAACCGTCTCGTTTCGTACGATCGACCCCGCTATCGATCTGGAAATATTCCATCGCTGGATGAATACGCCCAGAGTCGCGCATTTCTGGGAAATGCAGGGTAGCCGGGAAGAACATGCGCACTATATCGGAGATGTGTTGAAGGATGCGCATCTGCATCCGCTCATCGGTTGCTTTGATGGTGAGCCTTTCGGTTATTTTGAAGCCTACTGGGCGAAAGAAGACCGGATTGCGCCTTTCTATGACGTCGACGACTACGATCGCGGTTTGCACATGCTGGTCGGCGAGGAGCGTTTCCGGGGGCCGCATTTCGTCAGTGCCTGGCTGCAATCATTGGCGCATTGCCTGTTTCTGGATGATCCGCGTACGCGCAATGTCGTGGCGGAACCGCGGGCGGATAACGCCAGAATGATCGCTTACATGCAGGCTGCAGGCTTTCACAAGATCAAGGAATTCGATTTTCCGCATAAGCGTGCAGCGATGATGGTGCTGCCACGGGAAGTTTATTTCGATCAATTCTGTAGTTAAATCAGCGTTCTATTTGTTCGCATGTATTGAGGAGAAGAGTGAATGAGTTTCGACAGCGAAGATATGATTTTCCGGGTGGTCATGAATCACGAGGAACAATATTCCATATGGCCGGAATACAAAGACATTCCCGCAGGATGGCGGGAGGCCGGAAAGACCGGCACTAAAAAGGAATGCCTCGATTATATCGAAACGGTATGGACCGACATGCGCCCCTTGAGTCTGCGTCAATACATGGATAGTCAAAAAAACTGACAGGGAATGACATCGATAAACCACGTTGCAAGCGGGTTGCGCTTGATTTTTAGAGTGATGGCACGAAAATGAATACCACGCTTATTAAAGAAACGACAGAACTTGAACTCGGTTATTTGGACGGATTTGAAGGCCTGCCGCTTGTTGTGAACCCGAAAAACAAAATACGCCTGTCGGTGGCATCAGCACAACTGCGGGAATGCGTCGATATGCACCTGCTGAATTGCGGCGCTATGCTTTTTCGTGGATTTGATGTGCTCAATGTCGAGGAATTTCAGCAGTTTGCAGCCGATTCTGGACATTCGCTATTGAGTTATGAATTTGCATCGACGCCGCGTACCCAGGTCGCAGAGGGTATTTACACTTCAACGGAGTATCCACCGCATCAGGCGATTCCGCTGCATAACGAGCAATCCTATACGCGCGACTGGCCAATGAAAATATGGTTTTATTGTGCGGTCGCTGCGCAATCGGGCGGCGCGACGCCTATCGCCGACAGCCGGAAAATTTATCAATCCATAGCATCGGAAATCCGTGACCGTTTTGCCAGTCGCGGGCTGATGTATGTGCGCAACTACGGCAGCGGGCTGGATGTACCCTGGACTCAGGTATTCAATACCGATGACCGCACGGTGGTGGAACGCTATTGCCAGATGCATGACATTGCATGCGAATGGAAGGCGGACGGTGAGTTGCGGACCTATCAGATATGCCAGGCGACCGCCCGGCACCCGCATACGCATGAAATGGTGTGGTTCAATCAGGCGCACCTTTTTCATATTTCCGCGCTGGAGCCGGCATTGCGCGAAACTTTGCTGGATATCGTTGCTGAAGAGGATTTGCCGCGCAATGTCTATTACGGCGATGGCAAACCGATTGAGGACGCAATACTGGACGAAGTCCGTGCAGTACTTGACGAACACAAAGTGACATTTCCCTGGCAGCAAGGCGATGTGCTGATGCTCGACAATATGCTGACGGCGCATGCGCGTGAACCCTTCAAGGGGCCGCGCCGCGTCGTGGTGGCGATGGCTGAAGCTCATCGAGCCTGAACAGGCGCTATTGATGTCGTGGAAAGTGATTTTGTTTTTTTGAGGGAATCCGGTCATGCACGTGCTTGCAGCACAACAAGAAAATATCGTCGAACGGTTTCAACGTTTAGCGGCAAATCAGCCGCAGCAACTGGCACTGCGTTTTCTCAGTGACGGCGAACAGATCGGCGCGTTGTATAGTTATGCGCAAATCGATGCGTATGCTCAATCCATTGCGGGTTACTTGCAGGCTTTTGTCAGGCCAGGGGATCGCGTGTTATTACTTTTCCCGGGCAGCCCTGATTATGTCACCGCTTTTCTGGGGTGTTTATATGCCGGTGTAACCGCCGTACCGGCTTATCCACCTGAGCGTCTCAGGGGTCTCAGGGCGCAACATAATGAGAGGCTGTGCGCGATCGCGGCGGACTGCAAGCCCACGCTGGTTCTGACGCAACGCGATTGGGTTGAAACGGTGACCGAGCAGATGGGGGCGCTGTTTGCTTCAATCAATGCAAAGATTGTTGCGTTTGAAGAGATCGATCATGCAGCCGCGCAATCCTGGCGTCCGCCGGTGTTGCGCGATGACAGCATCGCATTTCTGCAGTATACCTCCGGTTCGACGTCGGCCCCGAAAGGCGTAATGGTCGGTTATGGCAATCTGGTCGCTAACGAAGCGGCGATCCAAAAGCGTTTCGAGATTACCGCAGCGGATAGTTTTGTCAGCTGGCTGCCGTTGTTTCACGATATGGGACTGGTGGGGGGGCTCATGCAGCCCCTGTACAGTGGAATTACCCTGACCTTGATGTCGCCGAAGCATTTTCTGGAGCGCCCGGTACGCTGGCTGGAAGCGATCACGCGATACGGTGGAAGTATCAGCGGTGGCCCCAATTTTGCATTCCGGTTATGCGCGGAACGCATCGGTGAAAGTGCCATGGAGGCACTGGATTTAAGCGCGTGGCGTATCGCATTCTGTGGCGCGGAACCGATTCGCCAGGAGACGCTTACGGCATTTGCTGAAAAATTTAAGGCAGCGGGTTTAAATGCGAATGCGCTCTATCCCTGCTATGGATTGGCCGAATCAACCTTGCTGGTTACCGGCGGGCGTCCTGGCAGCGGGGCCGGCGCAGTCACTGTCAGCGCTGATGCGATGGCGGCCGGACGCTTCGAACCGGATGCCGCCGGGCAGGCCATTGTGAACTGCGGGGCAGTGCAGGATGACCATACCCTGGTTTTGATGCATCCGCAGTCCGGTGAACCGGTGGGTCATGATGCGATTGGCGAAGTCTGGGTTTCCGGGCCCAGCGTGGCTCAAGGCTATTGGCACAACGAGGCCGCGACAGCAGCGGGGTTTGTCAACATGGACGGAAAATCCTGGTTGCGTACCGGCGATCTGGCTTTTCTGCGGAATGGGGAATTGTTTATCACCGGGCGTCTCAAGGATTTGATCCTGGTCCGGGGACAGAATCTGTATCCTCAGGATCTCGAAATCCTGTTGGAAGAACATATCGAAGTATTGCGTAAGGGACGGATTGCCGCCTTTGCGGTTGATCATCAGGATGGTGAAGGCATCGGAATCGCCGCCGAAATCGGCCGGAGCACGCAGAAACTGGTTCCGCCGCAGGCCTTGTTTGATTTGATCAATGAAACACTGGCCCAGGCTTACCAGGAACCGGCCAGCGTTATTTTACTGTTACAGCCTGGCACGCTGCCCAAAACAACCAGCGGTAAGCTGCAGCGGCGCGCATGCTGGCTTGGCTGGCAGGATGGCACGTTGCAACCCTATGCGGTGTACCCGCCTGATCATGCGCCGGCAGCGCCGGCAAGTGTGGATCAATGGTCGGATACCGAACAGCAGGTCGCGGCCCTGTTTCAAAAAGTCCTGCGCGTTCCGGTGACTGAGCGCAGCGCCAGTTTCTTTGCGCTTGGCGGTAATTCGATCGACGCCATGCATTTGCTTGCGCTCGTCCGTGAGCACTTCCGGATCGATCTGGATCCCGGCGTTATTTTTGAGGTACCCACCGTTACTGCTTTTGCCGCGCGTCTGGATAGCGCCGGTCTGGCGCTCGATTCGGGTCAGAATGATATCGTGCGTCAGGATGCGGTTGCAAACGATTTCCCGCTATCCTACGCGCAGCAGCGGATATGGTTCCACCATCAGATCGCACCGGAAAATACCGCCTATCATATGACCGGGGCGGTCCGCATTCGCGGGAAACTGCTGCGCAGCGTGCTTGAGCAGACGCTGGCCCGGCTGGCGCAACGCCATGAATCCCTGCGCACGTTGTTCGTTGAATTTTCGGAACTGCCGAGACAGCGGATACTTGCTGAGCCGGTCATCGATCTGCAGTGGGTGGCGCATGATCCGGCCGAGCAAAATGCCGAACGGCAGCAATTCTCTGCCTTTGCAATGATATTGCGGCCTTTCGATCTGGCAAAGGGGCCTTTATGGCGCCTGCTGGTGATCGAGCGTGGTCAGGATACGTACGAATTGTATCTGGTGATGCACCATATCATTGCCGATGGCTGGTCGGTCAATGTGCTGTTGAATGAACTGGCCGGAATGTATACCGTGCTGGCGCACGGAAGTCAGCCGGAGTTACCGGAATTGCCGGCCCGTTACGTCGATTACACCATCTGGCAGCGCAACAGAATAGATGCCGGCGTGCTGGCATCGCAGCAAACCTATTGGATCGAACAGCTCGGTAACGCGCAATCATCGATCCATTTGCCGATGGACCATCCACGCCCCGCCGTGCCGAGTGGCCGGGGCGATGTTGTGCGTTTTGCACTCAGTCCGGAAGCCAGCGCGCGTTTTCATGAAAAAATGCAGGCAGCAGGCACGACGGTCTTCATGGGTCTGCTGACGGCTTTTGCCGCCTTGCTGTATCGCTATAGCGGACAGTCAGATGTGCGGGTAGGGGTGCCGGTGACCAACCGTAACCGGATGGCCACGACAGGCATCATCGGGCTGTTCGTGAATATGCTCGTGCTGCGGATGCAGGTCAAGGGGCCGTTGCGCTTTCATGAACTGCTGGAGCAGATTCGTGTCACAGTCATTGCCGCCCAGGATCATGCCGAGATGCCTTTCGATCAGCTGGTGGAAGCGCTGCATCCGGTGCGCGAGCTGGGCATTTCACCGTTATTCCAGGTGTTATACAACCATCTCCAGGTGGATTATGCCGCGTTGGAAAAAAACACCGGCTGGAAGGCCGAGCGGATCGACTGGAGTAACGGCGGATCGCAGTTTGATTTAAGCCTGGAAACCGAAGAGGATCCGGATGGCACCATCCGCGGTGTATTTGTCTACGCGGCGGACTTATTCGATCGCGCCACGATCGAGCGCATGGCCGACCATTTTCAAACGATACTGACACACTGGATGCGTGACCCGGCACAGCGCCTGAGTGCATTGCAACTGGAGCAGGCAGATAAACTACATTCTGCCGAAAGTGAAGCCGAGCCTTTTACGCCGTTTTTTGCGCGCATCAGTCAGCTTGCCCTACAGCAGCCTGGTACGGTAGCTTTGATCGATTCGCAACAACAGATCACTTATGGCGAGATGGAACGCCGTTCAAACCGGATTGCACAACAACTGGCACGGCTGGGCACAGGTGCGGAGCACTGTGTCGGGTTGCTGGCTGAACGCGGCGTGGATTGGGTCATCGGCGCGTTGGGGATACTGAAAGCCGGTGCGGCGTATGTGCCGCTGGATCCGGATTATCCGGCGGAACGCATGCACTACATCCTTGACGATGCGCGAATCGGTACAGTGCTGCTGCAGAAACCGCTTGAATCGCATATTGACCTTCCTGCTGCGCTGAGCCGCATTTATCTGGATGCGCCGCCGCATGGCGAAGCTCCGGATGAACTACCGGCGGTTACCGTGACACCGCAACAGCTGGCGTATGTGATTTATACCTCGGGTTCGACCGGGCAGCCGAAAGGTGTGGGCGTGACGCATGGTCCGCTGGCGATGCATTGCCGGGCGGTTGCGGATTACTATGGCCTGCAACCGGCGGATTGCGCGCTGCATGGCGCGCGTTTTACGTTTGATGCGGCGGTGGAACAATGGCTGATCCCTTTGCTGGCTGGCGCGCGGCTGCTGATCAATGATCCTGGTGCCTGGAGCGTCGAGGAAATGGCCGCGGCAATTCGCACGCACGGCGTTACCCTGATTTATCCGCCCACTGCGCCGATTCTGCAACTGGCTGATTGGGCCATCGAAAGCACTGAAAAACTGCCTTTGCGATTATGCACGGTAGGTGGCGAGGCCGTCGCGCGCGATGCCGTGGAACGCATACACCGGGGATTACGGCCGCAAAAATTGATTAACGGTTATGGTCCGACTGAAGCGATCATTACCCCATTGTTATGGACTGCCGCCGCAGGTACAGCGTGTGTGACACCGTATGCGCCTATTGGTAAGGTTGTCGGTGACAGAACCGCGTATGTGCTCGACGGCGATCTCAATATCGTTCCTGCCGGCGTGGATGGCGAACTGTACATCGGCGGCAGCGGCCTTGCGCGCGGTTACTTTCAGCGCCCGGCGCTGACTGCGGAATGTTTCATCCCGGATCCTTTCGGACCGCCGGGCAGCCGGATGTACCGCACGCGCGATCGTGCGCGCCGCCTTGCCAGCGGAGATATGGAATATCTCGGCCGCAGCGATCGCCAGATCAAACTCCGGGGATACCGGATTGAGCTCGGTGAAATCGAAGCGCAGTTGCAGGCGCTGCCCGAGGTGCGCGAAGCCTGTGTCACGCTGCAGAGCGGACCGGCCAGCGCAAGGCTGGTTGCCTATGTGGCAACCGCCGGTAATAATGCCGGGATTGTTGCCAGTGCGAAGAAAGCGCTGGAACAGCGTCTGCCGGGCTATATGGTGCCGTCTGTCATTATTGCGGTGGAACATCTGCCGCGCACGGCGCATGGCAAGGTTGATTATGCGGCATTGCTGGATCCGGAATCCGAGCATAAAACCCGGGTGATGCCGCGTACCGGACTGGAACGTTGTCTGGCGGACATCTGGCAGGCGTTGCTGAAGATCGAGGATATCGGTATTGCTGATAACTTTTTTGAACTGGGCGGCGATTCCATTATCGCCCTTCAGGTGGTCAGCCGGGCGCGCAATGCCGGAATAAACTTTTCACCTGCAACACTGTTCCGCCATCAGACCATTGAAAAACTCGCCGAATCGATTGCGGTTTCGACCGGTTCCCAGCCGGTGAACGTGATTGAACCGGAAGAAGGTGAAGTACCGCTTACACCGGTTCAGGCTGACTTCTTCGCGCACAATATTCCAAACCGCCATCACTGGAATCAGTCGCTGCTGCTGAGACTGCGCCAGCCGGTCGCGCTGAACCACTTGGAGACAGCGCTTGCGGTGCTGACAGCGCATCACGATGCATTGCGCCTGCGTTACCGGAAGACAGCGCGGCAGACACGGGGGGGCTGGTCGCAGCGTTATGCGCCGCGTCATGCGGCCGCTGGGCAGAATCTTCTGTGGGTGCGCGAAGTCACTGATCAGCGCGCACTGGAACAACTCTGCGCGGCAGCGCAAAACAGCCTGGATCTCGAGCACGGGCCGCTGATGCGGGTTGTTCACATCACGCATGCGAACGCGCAGCAAAGTCTGTTACTCGTGATCCATCATCTCGTAGTCGATGGCGTGTCCTGGCGTATTCTGCTCGAAGATCTCGAACTGGCCTGCAAGCAACTGGCCGGCGGTGCATCACCGCAGTTGCCGGTTGTCGCGCAATCGTTCCGCCAGCATGCGCAGGCATTGAACGACGCTGCGCAGCAGCGCGTGTTCACGGAAGAAGCCGATTATTGGCAGGCCATCACAGCCGATGCGATGCCCGGCTTTCCACCGGATGTGCCGGATGCAACGGCATGTATGCGCGATACTGCGGAGATTGCAGTGCGCATCGACAGCCAGCACACACGAGCGCTGCTGGAAGAAGCTTCCCAGACTTACCGCACACGTGTCGACGAATTGCTGCTGGCTGCCCTGGTGCGGACGGCGGTGGTCTATCGCGGTGCGGATGCCATGATCGTCGAAGTGGAATCCCATGGCCGCAGCCCGGTTCCGGAACAATCCGGAGAAGTTGCAGAGGTCGATTTGAGCCGCACCGTCGGCTGGTTTACGGCAATCTATCCGGTCCGGTTGACATTCTCGGATGACCCGGGCCAGTGTATCAAGCACGTCAAAGAAGCCATGCGCAGCGTGCCGCACGAAGGTCTGGGGTACGGGCTGCTGCGGCATTGCGCGCCTTCCGCGCTGCGCGAACAGGCGAATACCTGGCCGCGGCCGACGGTGACATTGAATTATTTAGGGCGGCTGGATGCCAGTCTCGGAACGGAAGGCAGCCTGTTCGGCTGGAACGAAGAATCTTCCGGGCAGGATCGCGATGCCGGCGCGCCGCTGACCAATGCACTGGAAATCAATGCCTACGTCTATAACGGTGAACTGGTAATGAACTGGCGTTACAGCCGTGCACACTATCGTGAAGATACCATCAGATTGCTTGTTGCGGCTTATCGCGTCAGCCTGGAAGAAATCATTACGCATTGCCTGGGCCAGGAGACAGGAAGAGCTACACCATCGGATTTTCCGCTGGTACAGATGCGCCAGGAAGATCTGGACGCATTGGGCCCATCGATCCGGCACATTGAAGATATCTATCCGCTCACCGCATTGCAACAGGGTATTCTGTACCACGCGCTCGAAACGCCGGAGACGGATGCGTATTTCTATCAACGCGGGTTTCTGCTACGCGGTGCGCACGGTGCATTGTCGGTGCCGCATTTTCAGCGTGCATGGGAAACAGTGGCGAATCACCATGCCGCGCTGTGCAGCAACTACCGTTGGGAAGGCCTGAACACACCGGTTCAGATCGTCTGTAGGTCTGCATCCGCGCAGATCATTGAGGCGGACTGGCGTGGACTGGACGAATCCGAACAGTGGTCCAGGCTCGACAGCCTGCTGCAGCAGGAACGGCAGCAGGGATTTGATTTCGGCGCGGCCTCCAGTTTGCGTTTGCGCCTTATCCGCGTCGCACAGGATGCGTGGTGGTTTATCTGGAGTCAGCACCATATTGTGCTGGACGGCTGGAGTATGGGCATCGTTTTACGCGATGTCATGCAGGCGTACCATGCCTATCAGCATGAACAGCCATGGCACTGCGCCGCTGCGTATGTGTATGCCGATTATCCGCGCTGGCTGGCAAAACGGGACCAGGCACAGGCGCTGGATTACTGGCGGCGGCAGCTTGCCGGTTTTGATACGCCGACACCGCTGCCGGGCGGCCGGTTGCAGGGCTCTCCCGGTTATGGCGAACTGAGTTGCAGTCTCGATGTGGTCACGACGCGGCGCATCCAGGAAGCCGCACAGAACAACGGCGTGACATTGAATACGCTGGTGCAAGGGGCATGGGCATTGATTCTCGGGCGCTACAGCGGACAAAGTGGTGCGGGCGATGTCGTGTTCGGCATTACCGTGTCCGGGCGTTCTGCACCCATTCCAGGCATAGAGGCGTGGGTCGGTCTGCTGATCAATACAGTACCGTTGCGCGTACGTATGCCGGGAAATGAAACGGTCACTGCCTGGCTGCAGAAGCTGCAGCGCCAGAATTTCGAACTGCAGGCGTATGAAGATACGCCATTGCACGAAATACAGCGCGTAAGCGCGGCTCGTGAAGGTGCCGGTCTTTTTGAGACCATTCTCGTGTTTGAGAATTATCCGCTGGACGAAGCCCTGCTGAAACAATCGGATGGACTGGCCATCAGCCTGCTGGAGGCGCACCGTCCTCATGAAAAAGAAGATCAGCCCGGCCGCAACAATTTTCCGCTGAGTGTGATCGCCTCACTGCACCAGGAAAAGCTGACGCTGGCTTTTTCCTGGCGTTGCGACCGGGTAGACGGGAATGTCATTCGTGCACTCGCGGAATATATGCCGCCACTGATTGAACAACTGGCAACCGGTGCGTCGTTACGGTTGGGCGATATTTTCCTGGGCGTGCAAACGGGACAAGGGCAATTCAAAGGTGAATCACATGCGCACGAACCGCTTCCGGTGCTGGCTGCCTGGTCGCGCTGGGTAGCCGAGCGTCCGGATGATATTGCCATTCAATATGAAGACTGCCGCTGGAGCTATGCGGCGCTCGATCAGGCCGCCAACCGCCTGGCGCGCATGTTGTTGAACCATGGTGTGACTGCGGACGATCGTATCGGACTCTATCTTGCCGACCGGTCAGCCGAATGGGTGCTCAGTATTCTCGCCGTTTTCAAGGCAGGCGCTGCTTATTTGCCGCTGACCCAGGATCTGCCGGAAGAGCGTGTGTGTCAGCTTCTGAACGATGCGGGCGTGCGCCGGGTGATCACAGACCGGCAAAATATCGCCACGTCGCTGCAAACCGGTTTTACGGTGATCCATCTCGATGATCCGCAGATTGCGCATTGTGCGGCGGACGCGGTAATTCCATCTGCGTCTGTGTCGCCGGATCATCTTGCGTATGTGATTTATACTTCCGGCTCGACCGGGCGTCCCAAAGGCGTTGCGATCACGCATCGTGCGCTTTCCCATTATGTGGATGGCGTACTGAAGCGTCTGGCATTGTCCGGTTCCGGCAGCATGGCGATGATTTCCACACCCATGGCGGATCTGGGTAATACCGTCCTGTTCGGCGCGCTGGTGTCGGGACGTCTGCTGCATTTGATTTCGGCGGAGCGTGCTGCGGATCCTGCGGCGTTAGGCAGCTATATGCAGGAACACAACGTCGGTGTGCTTAAGATCGTGCCCGGACATTTGCGGGGCTTGCTTGATGCGGTTCAGGACGGATCGGTGTTGCCGCGTGAAATGCTCGTTCTGGGCGGTGAGGCAGCCGATCCCGCATTGATCCGCAGAATAAGGGCACTGCGTCCGCAGTGCAGAATTGTCAATCATTACGGCCCGGCGGAAACCTGCGTGGGGGTGCTGACGCATGAATTGACCGCCGAAACCGGCGATACCATTCCGATCGGTCATCCGCTGCCGGGCGTACGTGTCTATGTTCTGGATGCGGAACTCAATCCGTTACCGGCGGGCATACCGGGCGAACTTTATCTCGGTGGTGCGGGTCTGGCGCGGGGATACCACGGCAACCCGGCAGCAACCGCTGAGCGGTTTATTCCCGATCCTTTCGGTAGCGGTGAGCGTCTTTACCGCAGCGGTGACCGCGTGACGCATCAGGAGGGACGCATCGAATTTATCGGGCGCAGCGATGATCAGATCAAACTCCGGGGTTACCGCATCGAGCCGGGCGAAATTGCGCAGCAGCTGCAGGCTGTGCCGGGCGTACGTGACTGTGCCGTGGTGCCGCAGGTGACGGAAGACGGCGTGGTGACCCAATTGCTGGGTTATTACGTGCCCGATGATGCTGCGCAGCATGCGGTGGATGCCGTACAGACAGAACTGGCCGCACGGCTGCCGGAATATATGGTCCCCACGCTGATTGCATTAGACGCTATTCCGCGTACCCGAAACGGTAAGATTGACCGCCCGGCGCTGCCGTTACCTGGAAAAGTTTCGGAAAAAACTTACCGTGCGCCGCGTAACGAACTTGAACGGCTGTTATGTGCAATCTGGTGCGAAGTGCTTGGAATGGATGAAGTGGGTATCGACGATCATTTTGTGGCGTTGGGTGGCGACTCGATTCTGAGCCTGCAGGTCATTGCCCGGGTGCGCCGCCAGGGAATCAAGCTGACGCCGCGTTTGATGTTCGAGTATCCGACGATCGAACAGCTTGCCGGGCAACTCTCGAATAGCGGCACAGCGGATAACAAGCCTGAGACGACCACACAAGATAGGGGCGACAGTATCGTCCGCAATGACGGCATGATACGTGCGCCGCTGTCGCCTGCGCAGGAACGCTTGTGGTTCCTGTCGCAGCTTGCGCCTGAAAGTACGGCCTATCATATCCTCGGCGGCTTGAAGTTCACGGGTGATTTGAATAGGGATGCACTGAAC
>CAZTCY010000067.1:0-16576 GCA_964612715.1 uncultured Nitrosomonas sp.
ATGCGCGTGTCATGGCGAAAGTGCTGCAACAGCGTGGATTACGCATCGTATCCGGCAAAACAGACTGCCATATGTTTCTCGTCGACCTGCAGGCCCTCAACCTGACCGGCAAGGCCGCTGAAGCCGCGCTGGAACATGCCCATATCACTGTGAATAAAAACGCCATTCCGAATGATCCGCAAAAACCGTTTGTCACCAGTGGCATCCGGGTCGGTTCTCCAGCGATGACAACGCGCGGATTTAAAGAGCTTGAAGCCGAGCGGCTCGCAAATATGATTGCAGATGTACTCGAAGCGCCGGAAGACTCGGCCGTCATTTCACGTGTTGCCGATGAAGCGAAAGCGCTGTGCAGGAAATTTCCAGTGTACGGATAAACACCCTCCCGGTGTTTTCACCAGCTGAACGCAAACTGACACGCACGCGCGACCATTGCTCATGAAATGTCCATTCTGTAATGCAGAAGACACCAGTGTCATTGATTCGCGCGTGAGTGAAGAAGGCAACCGGATACGCCGCAGGCGGCGTTGCCTGTCGTGTGACAAACGCTTCACAACCTATGAAACAGTGGAACTGCGCCTGCCCCAAATCGTCAAGCATGACGGCACGCGTGCCGAGTTTGACCGCAACAAATTGTTGACCGGATTTAAACGTGCGCTGCACAAGCGCCCGGTGCCGACGGATGATGTCGAAGCGGCGATAGACCGTATCGTACAGCAATTGCTAAGCCTCGGAGAACGGGAAGTCTCCTCGCGAAGCATTGGTGAAAGCGTAATGAACGAACTGTATAAACTCGACAAAGTGGCCTACATTCGTTTCGCTTCCGTTTATAAAAGCTTCCAGGACGTCGACGATTTCCGTGATGCAATACGCGAAGTTAATCAAGTCAATAAAGACGGCGAAATGCAGGTAAACAAGGAAGCGGGCAGATCCCCGGAATCATCATCCTGAAAAGATCAGCAACCTAAGCGCATTGCTTTTTTGAACGGATAACACCAACTCCAATGTTCACACCGACTGATCATACTTTCATGTCCCGGGCCTTACAGTTGGCAGAAAAAGGGCTCTACACCACATCACCCAATCCACGCGTTGGCTGCGTGATTACGCGGAATAACGAGATAGTCGGCAGCGGCTGGCATGCAAAAGCCGGACAGCCGCACGCGGAAATCAACGCGCTGACCATGGCCGGTACAGCGGCGCGCGGCGCAACCGCCTATGTCACGCTGGAACCCTGCAGTCACCACGGACGCACGCCACCCTGCGCGGATGCGTTGATTCAGGCGGGTATCGCCCGTATCGTAATCGCCATGAAAGACCCTAATCCACAGGTGCTGGGTAACGGCATTGCAGCATTGAAGCAGGCTGGCATTTTAGTTCAGACCGGATTGATGCAAGATCAGGCAGAAGCGTTAAATACCGGTTTCATCAAACGCATGCAGCATAAAAAACCGTGGGTAAGACTGAAAGTAGCCGCCAGCCTTGACGGCAAAACGGCGTTGAACAATGGTCAGAGTCAATGGATCACCGGTGAAGCCGCACGCCAGGACGGACACCGCTGGCGCGCGCGCTCCTGCGCCATCATGACCGGCATCGGCACCATCCGCGCGGATAACCCGCAACTGACTGTGCGCCATCTTCCCACATCGCGGCAGCCTAAAAAGATTGTCATCGACAATCACCTGACCACACCCATTGATGCTGATGTACTGAAATACGGCGATACCTGTATTTTTACCGCCTCAACCGGGAATACCGCAAAAATCGCCAGACTGGAGAGAATGGGGGTACACGTGATACCTACCGAACGAACCCATCAGGGACAGGTTAACCTGGTCAGCGTTATGACCACACTGGCGCAACTGGAATGTAATGAAATACTGGTCGAAGCAGGCAGTACACTGAGCGGTGCACTGATCCACGCCGGACTGGTCGATGAGCTGATCATCTACATGGCGCCCAGCCTTCTGGGCGGCAGCGCCAGAAATATGTTCCAATGGCCCGAATTCACCAGCCTGGGCCAGAAAATCACACTTCGGATAACCGACCTGCGCATGATCGGACAGGATATCCGTATCATTGCGCGCCTGTGACCGGGCACCATAGCCGCTGGTTTAGCACATGTATCCGCCCGCACAACAGGCAGGAAGTCAGTCTTGCTTGCAGAGCGGTATGAGCAAGTAAAGCTTCTTTATCACTGCCAGGTGTAATATGCAGACAATCCAATGAAATTGACAATTTGATTGGTATCTTGCGTCAATTGTGTGCCGTCGAGATAGGTCCAGTTACTCCACGTCCATTCATTTGTTTTGAATCGATTCAGAATATAATCCAGCTGCAAGCTTAAGTTTCTCCGTACGGCATATCGTGCAAATAATTTCATATTGCTCAATTGATGCGAAATATCGGGCACTGAATAGGTCATTGGGTCGCTGATCGTTTGCTTGAATTTATCTTTAATAAAAGAGTGCGCCAGGCTCACGCCCAGTTCCATTTTCTCAGTCGGTTGGCTATTGATATCAATACCGAACGAAGTGCCGATATTCTCAAGATTGGCCGACCAGATTTCGCGTGAACTGCTGTTTGGCTCCCAGTTTCTGGAAGCCTGATCAATGTAAGTTTCATTTCGTGAGAACCATGCGATGGTTTGTAAGTGCTCAGAAAATGTATACGCGGCATCCAGTGAATAGTTGCGTGCGGATCCTTTCTGCAATCCCAGATTTGAACCGGCACGGTGCCCGTAATTATCGAATGATTCGTCCATCATAATCTGGAGTGATAGCGGCTCTATCGGCTCCCAGTTAATGGATAAGCGGACTTTATCCCGGTTGCGGTCGGCCAGATTGAGCGGTGCGATCAGATTGACGAAGGGTTCACCACTGGCTGTCATACTGGGTAAAAAATAAGAACCCGATCGGTCGCTATGGATATAAGAAATCGTTCCGGTGATGGTTTCAGCCAGCGAACGCCTTAATTCCGCGCGGTAGGAAATTTCGTCCGTGTTTCTTCGATTAGTCACATAAGTGGCCGACCCGTTCCGGTCCCAGTGTTCATAGTCGATTCCGGCAATCAGGTTAAAATGCTTCGGTAAAGCGTAATTCGCTTCAAATTTACCGGTGTAGGTTCTGAATGACCGGGGATTGACGCCGCGGCTCCCACTAAAATCAAGCGGTTCTAATAACGCCGGATAATAAATGGATAAGGCGGTTTTATCGTTACGATCTTCAAATCTGAAGTTTGCAAGCAGATTGAGCTTGGGCAATGGCCGGCTGGTAACCCCGGCTTGTAATAATGTCGTGTCAATGCGTCCGTCAAGGTGATTGCCAATTCCGGGCGCTAATGACTGAGCGGAAAAGAAAGTGTCTGACTGTGTGGCTCTGGTATGGGCTACTCTGAATGTACTGCGTATCGTTGGACTGAAACTATAACTGCCCGCCAGAAAAATCTGATGGGATTGATTATCCGGCGGCAGGGCTGTCGGTGTCGTATGACCTCCTGCAGGATACAGCGCTTCATATTTATTGATGAACATCGTGCCATAATACCCGCCGGATAATTGTAATTGCTTGCCATTATAATCAGCGCTAGCGCCAAATATACGGGTGGTATAGTTAATGGGCTCGGGAATCAACCGGCTGGCTCGCCCGAACAGCCTTGCGCCGTCTTTATCCTCATTGCGAAAATGCAGTTGCAGTGCAAAATTGCCAAAAAACAATTTATTCAATCCAAACGCAAGCGCCTGACGCTCGGTCTTTAGCTGAGCGGGCTCCCCGGCCATGGACGAAGCCGGAATGACAGGGTGATTGCTGCCGATTCCCGTTACGGCCGTATTAACTGCAAATGGCTCATAGCGCGGGGTCTGGCTAAAATCGATAAAGTAACCCCAGTTGCCTTGTTTGTTATGTTCAAACCGGATATCGCGATTCTGGAATCCAAGGTTGCGCCCCATGAGCTTAAACCAGGTACCCGTGTCTTCATTCCGTTTTATTATGCTTACATTGCCGATACCATAAGCGCCCTCATCGCGTACGCCGCTGTATTGGCCAAAGCGTGCGTTATCATTAAACAAGTAGCCCGCACCAAAATGGACCACGCTGTGTGGTTTGGTCAATTGTTTGACGGCTTCATCTTCTGTCGATACCGCCGGATTAGAGACCAAGAGCAGTGAAGTCAACGCTATGGATTGAAAGTTTTTTCTTGTTGATTCATACATGTTTCATCGCTCCAATCATCGCTGAAAGCGTATTTCATTATGGATATTCTCAGGATTATTGCTGCCATGAACCTGTGTGTGGCAATTCAGGCAGCCTCTTGCCAGAGTATTTCTTCTATAGGTTCCCTCAAGCATGCCTGGAATACCCTGATGCGTATTCGGTTCATGGCATTCCTGGCAAAGAAACGGGTAGCGTACCTTGAGCAGGTTGGGTGCGGTTGTACCGTGGGGATTGTGGCAAATGGCGCAGTTTTCCTGCACCGGTGGATGATTACGGACAAATGGCCCGCGCTTCTCCATATGGCATGTGTAGCAGGTTTCGTTAATACTGTCCCTGACCGTCATGCTCGGCCCGGCTGATCCATGGGGATTATGGCAGTCAGAACAGATCACTTTCCCTTCCCGGACAGGATGGCGGGATGGCCGGTTGATTTGAGCGCGCTGTTCCTTGTGGCACATAAAGCATACCTCCGCCTGCGTGATCCGGGTCCGGACTCTGTCTTGATCGGTATGGATTTGATGGCAAGCGGTGCAAGTAATGTCGCGGTTCGCATGGGTACTGCTCGCCCAGTGCATTCTTTGTCCGCCTTGATGACAGGCTTGGCAGGCCTGATTCCTGTCTTCTATGGAATTAAGCGAATATTTCCCAAACGTACGATTGGGTATTTTTTCAGGCCTGTCGATATGCGTGCCACTCTCGCCGTGGCAACTGGTACAGGTCGGCGTACGATGGTCAGCGCGCGTTCCATGCTTTGTTTTGCCTATAGCAAATACAGGATAATCACTGCTCTCATCATGACAGTCTGTGCATGTCCTATCACCTTTAAGGACAATATCCTGAAGTTGTTCATCGTCAACATCGCTTTCAAATGCCTGTGCATTCAGCGCGACCGCGAACATAAAAAACAGGATCAATATCCGGACAGGTAATTTTTTCAGATTACCTGAGGATTGCTCGCTGAGTGAATTGATTGTATCGCCTGGCTGTGCAGCGGATTTACCAGAAAAAATCTGAGTAAACCACTTATTCAGCCCTCCCTGGGGCACTGGCGGTATTTGGAAAGGGTGTTTACTTTGATAAATTCTACCTGCTGCTGCAGCCAGGATGGTTCTGAAGATACGTCTGCATCTCAATGCAAACCGAATTAATTGAGCAACTTGTCTCACAGCTAAAAAAGCTCCTGCCGTCTTGTAAGCATATAAATAAAAATAGCTGGCTAACAAGCGGCAATCGCATTCTGGCTGGCTTTACTTGTTCTCTGAAAGAGAATATATTTCCTTCGCAATTATCATAATATTTGTGTATTCAATGCCTTACTTGAATAAACTCAGGCTAGTTGAAAGAATCAGCGAATAGAAGAAAACAATTAATAATCCCGCGTAGCCATGGCTACCGGGATTCCAGTCTCAACATTCGCGGCTCAAATTATACATCCACTTATTACTAATGCGAATCATTATAAAAATAAGAATCATTCTCAATTATTTTATTTGCTCTTTATGAACAATGCAAATTTTTTATACGATTAAATTCATAATCTGTTACTTCTGAAAAACTATCCAATGAATTGAAATACTTGAGAAAGACTGGAACTGGATCACTACCGGTTGGTACGGAAGGTTCGGGTATGGCTGCAAGCCGTTAATTTTTGTCTTGAATACTGTATTCCAGGGGTCGTATTACCACTCGTTATACAGAAAACCCCCAATAAATGAAAAAGCTTTCTGGCCGAGAACTGGCCTGGCAACGACGCTGGAAACCGTTATCTACTGTTCAATTCCAGCGATTCTTCGAATTCCAGCCGCGCTTCCTCGATGGCTTCAAGAATCTGTTGCTTAAATTCATCGCGGGAGTAATGTTCTTCAAGCTTCAATAACAAATGTTCGACGCCAAGCCCTACGGTCAGGCCGCCGATGATACCGCCGAAAGCTGCACCGATGGCGGTTCCGATGCCGGGAAAGATGGAACCGATGGCCGCGCCGCTGGCTGCACCCGCCGCCGCGCCGCCGACAACGCTGGCAGCCTTACCCGCGGCCACTTTGACCAGCGCCTTGGCGCCGAGGCTGATCGCACCTTTAGCAATGACCTTGCCGGTAATCTTACCTGCAATCGCGCCGGTAACCGCGCCTGCTGCACCGATGCCGCCGGAAATCAGCAAACGGTTCTCCAGATTGACGATAACGCTGTTGCTGGGAGGGTCCTTGATCGCATCGAGCGGGGAATACTGAATCACCTGAGGCTGAGACGTCGTCGGTTCAATGTGATTTTCGGCCAGTATCCGGTTTATTTTTTCCAGATATTCGGCACGTAACTGTTCGTTTTTACGCAGAGCATCTTCAATGGACTGCTGCACCGGTCCAAAAGCGTTACCCCGTGTGAGATAAGACTCAAGTTTCTCGATCATCCAGCTTTCCAGTTTGCCGGTGGCCAGCGCCACAATGCGTTCGTATTCACCGGGCAGACTGTAATACCAATCGAGATAATCGTCGACATTATGCACCATCAGCATAAAGCCTTGGTCGGTGGTCTTTCTGAGTTCTTCAATCGATGATTCCAGTTCATGAACGACTTCAAGGTAAGCCTGCCGGGCTTGTTCGATCGTACCCGGTTTGTAGTAACCATCACCGATTTTTTCGAAAATTTCTATTTTTGTCGCAACAGCAGCCTGTGTTTCCTTGATGTGTTCAACGACATGTGGCTGCGTACGCAGCCAGGCATCCATGTAAAGCGTCGAGGGCACATAGATGAACAGCGCAAAAAAGGTCAATAACGCGGATGCAAGCGCGATAGTTCGTGCGGACACGCGCGCCGGCTGATCAACATCCTGCAGCGGCGCGAATACCCTGCGGTATTCCGCCAACGGTACCAGGAAGCTTGAAATAGAAAGCACGATATTATAAAAAAGCACTGCGCTGCCCAGAAAGATACCCATCAGGAAAAGTATATCATTGGCTGAGTGCAGACCACCCAGGGCATAGGCTTTCAGTCCTTCGATAAAACCCAGCAAACGCAGGGTTTCCAGTATCAAAATGCTGCGGCTTGCGCCATCAACGCCGATACTGCGCGCCTGTATCGCCTCGGCCAATGTCTCATAAGGCTGGTAGTTACTCGCCAGCTTGATATAGAGCACATAAAACGCCGCCATTGACAGCGCCGTTACCCAACGCGTCCAGACCAGCGATTTATGCAATGCGATATAGGGTCTGAATTCACGCGCCGCGATCGGCTTGAGCACCCCATAAAAACAGGTAAACACCGGCACAGTTAACAGAAAAACGATCCATTCGAGTTTTTGCGTGACACCGAGATAAAACAGCAGCAGAAACGCAAATGCGACAGACCACAGCGCCCAACCAATATAAGGCAGGATTCTTTTATTTAAAAACCAGTACAGAATGCCCAGATTGCGAAACTGATTGGCGCGGTGAATGCGCCGGATGGTGACCGCGTAGGCAGCCGCCATATACAGCGGAACGGCGAACAGAAATGTTACCAGCAAAGCGAACCATAATTGCTGATCGGGTATCATGCCGCCGGCATGATAGGCCAAAATGAGCCAGCCGGCCGACAGCACCCAAAAAATCATCATTCTTGTGATTGAAGACATCGAAAATTCCCGGGTTTTCCCAGCTGTCTATCGGGCTTTTTTTGTGCAGAGACTGAATGGCTAAAATGTTGATGACAATTACCAGCCATCCTGGTAAATCGATAACAAAGATACGGCATTTTCAAGCAACCGCGTCATGCTGTGCCGGTCGAACCTCAGATCAACGAGTTTTCTGCGTTCAGCAGGCAATACTTCTTTCAAATCAAAGTCAAATTGCAACAATACAGAAGCATGACCGGCATTGACATAAAACTTCCCTGTTTCGTCGATATTGGAGACCGGATCATGAATATCGGCGATAACGTGTATCATTTCATTCAGTATCTCCGCTGGCAAAGCAGGTGGATATTTCCTGAGAAAATCATCCGGAACGGGTGCGGCATTGAAAGAATAGGTTTCCAGTCCGAAAGCTGCGCCAACGGCCTGCGCCAGTCCGCCGCCGAGTGAATGCCCTGTCACGATAATTTTCCGTCCCTGTGCAAGGTTGATGACATCCTGCGTATACTTTACGGCATCTTTAAACTGTGCGTGCACCAACCCAAGCGTGAGCATGCCATCCGCCGCAGCATCACGCAAAAACTCAGCTGTTTCACGGAGTGAACAAGGTATATCGCAGGTTTCCGTCCCACGAAATGCCAGAGCCAGTTCGCCAGTCTCCTCGTTGGCGTAGACAGCGGCCTGCATCCCCGAATTCTTGTCTTTTGTTTCGATTAACACCCACTGATCCACAATTGTGTTGTCAAAATCGTATACCGCGTCAGCCAATCTGGCAAAAGGAATCGAACGACCCAGCACATCAACCGCATACCGCTCATCTGCTGCAAGCATGCCGTAAGGTTTCCAGGTAACTCTTGGTACATAATCGGGATTGATATAAACCGCGACGGAATTCAGTTTGAATACAGAAAGATCATTTTGATCCGCCAGCGCAAGATGTGCGACATAGCGCTCGGTGCCAAAAATTTTGGGAATATCGACTTTGGATAGCGTTAATGTGCCATTCTCTGTCGAAAAAACCGGACTGCTTTCACCCCCGGCAAGATCCCATTCGATGTTTAACAAACTGAATTCATCCGGTTTATCCGGCCCTGACCAGCGCAGCGACGCTTTATAGAACTCACTATCGGGTAATTCCTTAATGGCTATTTTCTGCAGGCAGAGCAAACCGCTTTCTTCCAAAAATGCCGCGGATGCTGCTTGTTCAGCGCATTCGACCCTATCTGCATGGGCTGTTCCCGAATTCAGCAGAAAACAGCACATCACAGCCACAAAGCGCATAAAACCGGGGTGTCGTGTTTTTTTCATATTATTCCTCTGTTGCACTGCGGTTCAAAAAACAGGTTGTACCGTGCGTACAAACCCTATATTAATTGTATCCGGTCAAGACAAATAACCACTTGATTCCAAGGCATAGCAACAAAAGAAAAACTATGGAATACCGGGCATCTGCGGACAGCCTAAGAACCTTATATATCGAATCCGTTTAATTTTTTATTTACTATGACTTACATCTATTTACGTTTCCCGAGAGGGAAACGATGCATATCATGGCGCCGTTCCATTTTAAATCGGAAAATGTTTCCCGGCGATGTTTTTTCGATTCCTCAATATAAAAAACCACCTTTTCTTTTATGCCATAGAACACAACCAACACCTGCACGAACAAACCACAATCCCAGTGAAACCGTGTCATTCGAGAATACGGATTGGTGTAGAATCAATCCATTCGTGTTACTTCAAAAAACATGCGACTGATTTTTCTATTGATGCTCTTGAGCTGCGTTGCACTGCTCGGTTACGCGCAGTATCTACAGCATGTCGAGGAGCTGTTGCCTTGTCCGCTCTGTGTAGCGCAGCGCCTGGCCTACTGGATGGTTGGACTGACCGCATTGGTGGCGTTTCTGCATAATCCCCGGATAACCGGATGCAGGGTGTATGGTTTTTTTATGACAATTTTCGCATTGACGGGGGCCGTTGTCGCGTTCCGGCAATCCTGGCTGATACGTTATCCTGAATCGTTTGAATGCGGCATCAGCCCGGAAGAAGCCTTACTCAATGCACTGCCGTTTGCACACTGGTGGCCGGGAATGTTTGAAGCCAATGGCGACTGCACTGAGGTTGACTGGGAATTTTTATCGCTGGCCATACCGGACTGGTCAGTATTGGCATTTGCGGGATTAGGAGTAGTGTCGATCTATACCCTGCTTGCCCGAGCAACTCGTTAACAGGCACCTTCAAAGCACGCCACCGGTTTAGGGTGCAATCAATGTCCGGATGCAAATAAGCCCACAAACCAGATCATTCCGATACCAAGCAGAATCAAACTGACTTGCTGAACCGTCGCGCCGATTTCAGGACGCTTGTGCAAACCGGGAATCAGATCAGACAAAGCAACGTAGATCATGCTCGCCGAAGCCAGGCTTAACAACGGCAGAATGAGAAAATCCAGCCTATCGAGCATAAAATAAGCCAGCGTACCGCCGACCAGGGTTGCAAAACTGGACAGCAGGTTCATCAGAAATGCCTGACCACGCGTGTAGCCGGAATTAAGCAGGATGATAAAGTCGCCCGCTTCCTGTGGGATCTCATGCGCGATGATCGCGATGGATGTGATGATACCGAGCTGAACATCGACCATGAAAGCAGCTGCGATGAGAATGCCATCGACAAAATTATGGAATGTATCGCCGACCATAATCATCATGCCACTGCGTCCATAATCATAATCGTGCGCATGCGCGTGGCCGTGGCTTTGGTGGGCCGCAGCAGTCACGGCAACCGACGGATCGTGCGCTTCACAATCCTCCAGATGACAGTGCCGCCATAGCACGAGTTTTTCCAGAATAAAAAACAACAAAATGCCGATGAGCACCAGAAGCGTAACCTGACTCGGGTCTTCGGAAAGTTCAAAAGCTTCCGGCAGCGTATTCAGGAATGCGGCGCCCAACAGCGCACCAATGGCGAAGGAGACTAATTTTGAAACCCATGCCGTACGCGCGTTAAGTGCCAGCACAGCCGCAAATAACAGGCTCAGCACACCACCGACAAAGCTGGCCAGAATAATCCAGGAAAGTGTTGACATAAACAATTCAAACGGAAAGGCGCGATTATACGCTGTTGCACATTTCTGACCTAGGAAAAATCAACCCTTACAAGGTTTTTTCGAGCCAGATCAGTGCGGCCATACGGCCGGTTGAACCGTCACGACGGTAAGAAAAGAAACGCACCGGATCGCTGTAAGTACATATACCGCCGCCGTAGATCCGATGGACACCAGCATTCATCAGGCGGAGCCGGACAAGCTGAAAAATATCGGCGTACCACTTTTGTAGCGGTTGCGTTAGGGGATTCTCTGCAGGTTTGAAGGCTTGTGCAGCGTACGGATCATGATCAATGAAAATCGTTCTGACTTCATCGCCGACTTCAAAATGCGCCGGGCCGATGGCAGGTCCCAGCCATGCCATAATCCGCCCGGGATCAATAGGCATCGCAGCGACGGATTTCTCGACAATACCGGCTGAAAGTCCACGCCATCCGGCATGAACAATACCGACGGCAGTTCCTGCATCGTCACACAAATACACCGGCAGGCAATCCGCGACCATCACTGCGCATACAACGCCAGGGCTGCAGCTTAGTGCAGCGTCTGCCCGTAACGGTCCGGCAGATTGTTCAACCCAGACGTGATCACTGCCATGAACCTGTTCGAGCCATTGGGGTTCACTCGGCAGACGCTGGCGCAACAACTTCCGATTTGCCAATACATGACCTGGATCATCATTGACATGCATACCGAGATTCAGCGATGCATGAGCACCGCGGGTGTTATCACTCACGCCGCCATTGCGCGTGGTAAATAATGCCTTGACATGAACGGATGCCGGCCAATCGGGGATAATGGAATCCTTCATTCACTTATAAAATGCTGTAGAAATAGAGGGCTATGCTAGCACTCCGATAAACTGGGCAGTTCCCGTTAAATTTCTAGGTTAAAATAGGCCACTCGAAGCGGAACACGCATGTATTACCAAGACCAATGAACAACAAAAGGTGCCAGAAACAGGTGTACTCAATGAATTATATCGAAAAATTAAAACATGATTTAAAAATACACGTCATTTTAAATATCAGTATCGCGGCCGTGTTATGTTTTCAAATAACCGCCAGCTTCGCCTACGAACGCAATGCGACAGGCGTTACCGCGGTCGGCGGCTCAGATGATCAGATTGAATTGCTCAAAGCCACCTTTAACGAAAAGGTACAGACTGTAAAAGAATTGCTCGACAAGGGCATTGATCCCAACCTGCAGAATGATAAAGGGTTTACGCCACTGATCATAGCCGCGCAGTATGGCTACACCGATATTGTCGACATACTGCTGGAGAAAAATGCACAGCTCGATATACAAAATGCCGGCGGCGCGACGGCGTTGATTGTCGCAAGTAAAAATGGCCATGAATCTGTAATCCGGGCGCTGCTGGCGAAAGGCGCAAAAGCCAATTTGCAGACGAGCGATGGAATAACCGCATTGATGCTCGCAGCGCAAGGCGGCCATGACGCAATAGCAGCAGCCTTGCTGGAGAAAAATGCCAATGTCAATTTGCAGACGGAGCAGAAGCTCACCGCATTGATGTTAGCTGCACTATCCGGTAACGAAAAGATCGTCAACATGCTATTGACTAAAAATGCCAAAATCGATACACAGGCAATTGACGGCACTACCGCGCTGTATATGGCGGTGCGTAACGGTCATGCGGCAATCGTGAATATCCTGCTGGATAAGAATGCATCCGTCAACCTGATCGCCATGAATAACACCACACCCCTGCATGTTGCCGCACAGAATGGTTATATGGATATCGTGGAGGCCTTGCTGAAAAAAGGCATCAAACTGGAACAAGCGGACAAAAATGAGGCAACGGCATTGACACTGGCCGCACTGATGGGACAAACCGAAATCGTCCGCTTATTACTTGAACATGGCGCAAAAATCGACCACAAAGCCAGAAATGGCTTTACCCCGCTGATTCTTGCGGCACAAAACGGCCATTTTTCAGTCCTTCAGGTCCTGCTGGAAAATGGCGCGCAAATCAATATGCAAAACGACGACGGCGTTACGCCGCTGATGTGGGCAGCACTGCACGAACACGTGGAAGCGGTAAAATTGCTGCTCGAATATCATGCGGATCTTTCAATCAAAAGCAAAAGCGGAAAAACAGCGCTGGAAATTGCCAAAGATGAAACCATCACCGCATTGCTGCGCGCTGCTGCCGATCAATAACGCACCACACTGGAATGATACCCCATGTCTTCTGCCAGCCCCTCGGACAAGTTTAAGCCGGTATTCGGCATGAGTCTGATTTTCGCGCACCGTGGCGCAAGCACGGAAGCCATGGAAAACACCCGGCCGGCTTTTGACCGGGCACTCAATTATGCCATCGACGGTATAGAAACCGATGTGCAGCTCAGCCGCGATGACGTTGCGGTGCTCTGGCATGACTGTTTTCTCGACAGAATCGATTTACCGGATAAACATATCGATAATTTTGATTATGCACAGCTGAAAACCTTGCACTTTCCACAAACCGGTAGCGAAGGCCTGATGACGTTGCAAGCGTTTCTCAACGATTACCGGCAACGCTGCCGCTTGCTGATCGAAATCAAGAATCGCGACGGGGAACCGGTATCACGGCATGAAAAGAAAATGCAGCTGACGCTTGATCTGATCGCCTCGCCGGATGAACGCATCATGGTGTCCTCGTTTAATCTGCAAAACCTTGTTTATGCCAATCAACTGAATCCCCGGGTACAACTGGTCTACAATCTGGATGATCACCATTCAGCCCGGGATGTACAGCAGACACTGACCGGCAACCCATTTTTATCCGGCTTCTGCCTGCCGATTGCGCTATTGGATCAGGCACTGGCCGACATGCTGCGCGCGCAGAGCAAATATATTGCCGTTTATACCTGCAACACCGAAACAGATATCCGGAAAGCCCTGCAACTTAGCGTCGACATACTCATCAGCGATGTGCCGGACAAAGCGCTCCAATTACGCAGCACGATGCAGATGCCGTGTTAAACAACGCATGAGCGACAGATGAACCGTAATCCTTCCGCGCTCGGCAATCGGTCATTTGATCTGCTCGTTTGCGGTGGCGGCATTTACGGCGCCTGGACAGCGTACGATGCCGCATTGCGCGGCCTCAAGGTAGCGCTGATTGACCAGGGAGACTGGGGCGGCGCAACTTCATCCGCATCCAGCAAACTGGTGCATGGCGGTCTGCGCTATCTGGAGCAATTTGAATTCAAACTTGTCCGCAAGGCGCTGGCGGAACGTGAAATGCTGATGAAGGTCGCACCGCACCGGGTATGGCCTTTGCGTTTTGGCGTGCCGGTGTATGCGCACAGCCGTATCGGCAGGCTGCGCCTGAAGCTGGGTCTGACACTCTACGATCTTCTGGCGGCACATCAGACAACGCTCGTCAAACGGCATCGTTTTTTTTCACACAATCGTTTTATAGAACGTTTTCCCCTGCTCAATGCTGAAAAACTGAAATGCGGGTTTACCTATGCCGATGCGCAGACAGACGACGCACGGCTGGTGCTGGAACTGGTCGATGGCGCAATCAAGACTGGCGCAGTTTGCGTCAACTATTGCGCACTAACCGGGTTGATTGAAGAAAGCGGATATGTTTCCGGCGCGCATGTAGTCGATCGGTTGACGAACCAGTCCTGCGAAATCCGGGCGCGGCAGATTGTCTTTGCCACCGGACGCTGGCAGTCGGCGGATCCTCTGGTGCAACAGGACTGCCGGTTGACCCGGGGAATTCATTTAATCATGCCACCGCTGTTGAAGGATGAAGCGCTGCTGCTTACTGCACCAGCGGACGGGCGCGTGTTCTTTGTGATTCCGTGGTATGGACTGACACTGCTCGGCACAACTGACACATCTTATCAAGGTTCGCTGGACAACATTGAAATCGACCAGACGGATATTGCTTATCTGCTCGATGCGGTGAATGCATACCTGCAGACACCCTGGTCGGAAACCGACATCATCGGCGCGTTTGCCGGTGTTCGGGTACTGCAGACCGAACCCGGATCAGTCACCGCACCATCATCAGTCAGCCGAGACTGGACATTGAAAACGGCTGCCAATGGTGCGCACTACTCGATCGGTGGCAAGTTGACTTCGGCACGTCAAGATGCCGCACAAATCGTTGACCGCGTCTGCGCGGCGCTCGGCATTCAGGTTTCCTGCGCGACTCAGGATCGTTTTTTTCCGTGGTATCCTGATGAATCACAGGGAGAATTTTCCGCATGGTCACAAACCGTGCAGGAACAACTCCTACAAGCCGGTGTTGACCCCGAAAGCGCCTGTTGGCTCATCCGGCGTCATGGCGGAAACGTTCCGGAAATCCTGCAGGAAATCGCCCGACAACCGGCTTTAGCCCAACGCATCATACCGTCATTACCGTTTATCACGGCCGATCTGCTGCACTGCGCAGTCAATGAAATGGCAGTCCATCTGGATGATGTGCTGCGCCGCCGTATTCCGTTGCTGATTCTGGCAAAATTGACGGAAAGTGATCTTTGCCGGATAACCGGTTACATTGCCGGCGTATTGCACTGGGATGCCACACGCTGCCAGCAGGAAATCGCACGATGCCGGATAGGGTTGAACCCGTAGCGGCAGCTGCCTTCAGCCCGGAAACCACATGGATGATGATTAAAGCAATAGTATTGGAACAAAGTGACGCACTTTGTTCATCCGAACAAGTGCTGACACCCTGTCTGGCGCTGGGATTACGCAGCGTATGACAACACATACATTACCGATCCGCTTGGTGATTCATGGCGGCGCTGGAAACATCCGGCGCGACAGACTGAAACCGGAGCGTGAACAGGCATTCACACAGGTGATGAAGCAATCGCTGCATGCGGGCTATACCGTGCTTGCGAAAGGCGGCAGCGGTGTTGATGCCGTGATTGCAGCGATTGTGGTGATGGAAGACTCGCCTTTGTTCAACGCCGGCAAAGGCGCGGTTTTCAGTCATGAAGGGCATAATGAACTGGATGCGGCGATCATGGATGGCGCTTCGCTACGCGCAGGCGCTGTGGCGGGCGTCACGACCCTGCGCAATCCGATCCGCGCGGCGCATACCGTAATGACAAAAAGCCGGCATGTCATACTCATCGGCCAGGGTGCGGAGGCTTTCGCAGCTGAACAGGGACAACAAATCGTCGATCCGTCGTATTTTTTCGAACAGCATCGCTGGAATCAGTTGCAGAAAGCCATCGCCGCAGAACAGATTGCGCTGGATCATGATATTGACGACGACGCTGCGAGTGAAAACGATGAAAAACATGGCACCGTCGGCGCCGTTGCATTGGATCGCGCGGGTAATCTGGCTGCCGGAACATCGACGGGCGGTCTGACTAACAAACGTTTTGGCCGGGTCGGCGACACGCCGATCATCGGCGCCGGAACCTATGCGGATAACCGTTCTGTTGCAGTATCCGCAACCGGAACCGGCGAAATGTTTATCCGTACCGCTGCAGCATTTAATACAGCATCACAGGTGCGATGGCTCGGCAAGCCGGTTATCGATGCAGCGGATTATACTTTATCGGAAATCGCTGCCATCGGTGGCGAAGGCGGCCTTATCGTGCTGAACACGCGCGGTGAATATGCCATGCGTTTCAATACCAGCGGCATGTTTCGCGGGGTCATCCGCAACGATGGTATTGC
>CAZTCY010000068.1:0-16532 GCA_964612715.1 uncultured Nitrosomonas sp.
TTAAACTTATCTTTCAACTTTGCGGCTGTATCTCGGACAGCGCTACTTAGCGTATCCCAAGCATTCTCCGCACCATCCTTAAGATGCTCCCACGCATCCTCGCTAGCTTCGCCCAGTTCTTTCAACTTGACCTTCGCAGCATTAACCTTTTGCTCAAGTTCTCCTATCTGCTTATCATATTTGATACGGGTATCGGCTGCACAACTCTTCGCTTCGGCTCTCAACTCGGCCAATTTGGCCTGCGCCAATTCCACCTCGGCTTCTATCTTTTGTTTGTATGCTTCTTTCGTGCTCATAACATATCTCCTTTGTTAATTAATTCAGGATTAACGCTTAGATGTTTAGACCTCAGATAACCCACGCCACAAATAGTAACACTTCAGGTTCTGATTACGTCCACCGGATCAATCCCACTGACCCTTTTCTAATCATTATTCAAATTCTAATAACAATATCAAACGCCGTCTGTACGATACCGTACATAATGAAAATTACCGCCTGCTTTCAACATTTCAAGGTCGAACAGGGATCTCTGCGTAGCGAAAGAAATATTGAAAACAAATGAATCGCAGGGAGTCACTCCCGAAGCATGTTATTCCAAACATCAAGAATATAAATGAATCCCCATGGAGATGACGAAACTAGCTGTTTAGTCCCTCGCGGCATACTCGGGGTACGCCGGAGTAGCGTCACCATCGCTGCCGGCGCGCTGCAGCGGAGAAAACTCATCAGCTATAACCGCGGTGAGATCAGTATCCTTGACCGGAAGGGGCTCGAGGCGGCATCCCGCAAGTGTTACGATGTAACTATGCCAAGAGTTGTTTACTTAGCCTGGCTATTTCGCCTGCCAGCATTCGCAAACAAAATATCCAGGTTAAACGTCTTGCCGTGCTTTCAGCCAGGCAGAGAACTCGCTGCCCAGTTCCGGATGAGCGGACGCAATATCTACGCTGGCCTGCAGCAAACCCAGTCTGCTGCCACAGTCATAACGTTTGCCATGGTAGCGATAAGCCAGTACCTGCTCAGAATCAAGCAGGCCTGCAATGCCATCCGTGAGCTGAATCTCACCGCCTACACCGCAAGGTTGCGCGCGGATGTGCGCAAACACAGCAGTGGTCAGGATATAGCGTCCAGCAACTGCTAAATTACTGGGGGCAACGCTGGGATGAGGTTTCTCAACTAAACCGGCGATCTTGATAAGATCTGGCGACAGTGCCTTTCCTTGCACGATACCATAACGGCCGGTCTGATCCTGCGGTACTTCCTGCACCGCCAGAATGCTGCACCGATGTTGATCGAAAAGTTCCGTCATTTGCTGCATGATGGGCGGATCACCGACCATCAAGTCATCGGCCAGCAACACCGCAAAGGGTTCACCGCGAACCAAGCGTTCGGCGCACAGTACAGCATGGCCCAGGCCGAGTGCCCTGGACTGGCGAATATATACACATTCCATGTCATCAGGTTTAATGGCGTTGACGATCGCAATTAGATTGTCTTTGCCATTAGCAGCCAGTTCAGCTTCCAGTTCATAGGCCGTATCGAAATGATCTTCAATGGCGCGCTTATTGCGGCCAGTCACAAAGATCATTTCGCGTATGCCTGCAGCATAAGCCTCTTCAACCGCGTATTGAATAAGTGGTTTATCAACGACGACCAGCATTTCTTTGGGTGAAGCCTTGGTAGCCGGTAAAAAACGTGTTCCCAGGCCAGCAACTGGAAAAATCGCCTTGGTGACCGTTTGCTGATTACAGTTGTGCATGATACAAACCTTAAAAAGTGTTATCTGATATTGGCCTCAGCCGGATCATCGATGTGGCTGAGAGGCGGAATGATGATGCTTACTTCGACCCTGTGATCCTGGCGATCGTCGATCAGCGGGATTATTTTGTCAGACTGTTCGATGCCATCCACCGTGACGCGCATTACACCGCCCTGCGCAGCATCGCCGGCATCCGTTTGCGACACAGCGATATGGTAGACCGTTTCCCGATACCGGTAATGCAGTGTGAACACTTGCCAGGATACGGGCAGACAGGGATTAAAATGGAGCTTGTCCACATCTAGTCGCACGCCGAGCAGAGATTCCACAATCAACCGGTACATCCAGCCAGCGGAACCTGTGTACCAGCTCCATCCTCCGCGACCGGCGTGCGGCGAAACCGCATAGACATCGGCGGCGATGACATAGGGCTCGACTTTGTAGATCGCCACATCCGCTGCTGATTTGCCATGATTCACGGGATTGATCATGGCCAGCAATTCCCATGCACGCTGGTTATCGCCCAAGACTGCGAACGCCATGGTGGTCCAGATAGCCGCATGAGTGTACTGCCCCCCGTTTTCACGCACGCCGGGAACATAACCCTTAATGTAGCCCGGATCCAGATCCGATGTGTCGAACGGCGGATCCAGAAGCTGGATCAACGCGTGATCGTGGCGTACCAGTCGCGCATAGACGGCGTCCATACCTCTACGTGAACGTATGGGGTCGCCTGCACCGGAGAGTACCGACCAGCTTTGTGAGATCGAGTCAATCCGGCATTCGGTGTTGGCCGCCGACCCCAGCGGGGTACCATCATCGAAGTAGGCGCGGCGGTACCATGCGCCATCCCAGGCATTTTGCTCGATACGCTGGCGCAGTTGTTCGGCTTCACTCCGGCACTGTTCGGCAAACGGCGCGTCGCCCTGCCGTTGCGCCAGCTCAGCGAAGCGCGTCAGCACTTCATACAGGAAGAAACCGAGCCAGACACTTTCACCCTTGCCGTGCAAACCCACCAGGTTCATGCCGTCGTTCCAGTCTCCGGAACCCATTAACGGCAGGCCATGCGCGCCAAATGTCAGACCGTGCGAAATTGCGCGTGTGCAGTGCTGGTACAGACTGGCTGACTCGGCGGAGTGTCCTGGCAAATCGTAATACGAGTCATCCTCAGGGCTGACCGGGCGGCCTTCGAGAAAAGGAATGGATTCATCCAGCACACCGGTATCACCAGTACTCGACACATAACGGCACACTGCCAGCGGCAGCCAGAGATAATCGTCGGAACAATGGGTGCGCACGCCGCGGCTTGACGGGGGATGCCACCAGTGCTGCACATCGCCTTCCACAAACTGATGCGCCGCGCACAACAGCAATTGCTCACGCACGCGTTGCGGCTCGGCGTGGACCAGCGCCATCACATCCTGCAACTGGTCGCGGAAGCCGAAGGCGCCACCCGATTGATAATAGCCGCTGCGTGCCCACAGGCGACAGGCAAGTGTTTGGTACACGAGCCAGCCATTCGCGAGTACATTGAGAGATGGATCGGGAGTTTCCACTTGGACTGCGCCGAGAGTGTGGTTCCAGTATTGCCACACCGCCTCGAGTGCAGTGCGCGCGGCCGCTGATCCACGAAAACGGTGCACCAGACTGCGCGCATCTTCTGTTCCACGCCTGCCGGCCTGCCCCAAGCGAAAAATGATCTCACGTTCCTGCCCATCGGCTAAGTCGAAACTTACCTGGATCGCGGCGCAGGGATCCAATGCCGCTCCCACCTTGCCGGAAAGCCGCGTACGCGCCATTGCTGCCGGATTTTTGAGTGAGCCGTTACGTCCAATGAACTCAGCACGATCGCAACTGATCGAGCGATTGACCTCATCCACATCGAAGAAAGCAACCCGGCCGACAAATTCTGTATTGTAAGGATTGTGCGCGAACAGCGCACCGCTGCCGGAATCCACTTCTGTGGTCACATGCATGGTCGATTTCGGCCGCAAATCGCCCAGCACCCACTCCACATAGCCGGTCGCGGAGAGCCGCCGCGGACGGCCTGATACATTACGCACTTTCAATACCGAGAATTTAACCGCGGCATCCATCGCCACGTATACCCACAGTTCCGAGACAATGCCGCCCTCGGTATATTCGAACACGCTGTAGCCAAATCCGTGCCGGCTGACATACGCATTTACGCCGCGGCAAGGCTGAGGTGTGGGCGACCAAAAATGACCGCTCTCTTCATCACGCAGATAAAAAGCTTCTCCGCTCGCATCGGACACTGGATCGTTGTACCAGGGCGTGAGTCGGAACTCGTGTGCGTTTTCGCTCCAGGTATAAGCCTGGCCACTCTCGGAAATGATTGTGCCAAAATGCGGATTCGCTAATACATTCACCCATGGGGCCGGCGTCAATTGCGCAGCTGTAGTGGTGATGACGTATTCGCGCCCGTCGGGTGTGAACCCGCCCAGTCCGTTATGCAGAATGAGATCGCGCGGTGGCAATGGGTTACTGTCTGGAGGATCAGCGCGATGGCTTTGGCTCGGACGAAAGTGCGGCATTCGTACATCCCTGATGCTGCGGCGGTTGATCTGTTCCGCCAGCGTTCCTTGGCTATCCGTGATGATCGCGCGCGCGACCGATTGGAACAGAATACGGTCTTCGTTCGATATCTGCTCCGTGCGCCGCACGAAGATACCGCCCGGCCGGTCGATGACATGCGCTTCGGTACCCGCCGCAATTAAACCGATAATCTGGTCCTGCAGCAATTGCCGGTAACCGGCACGATCTTCGTTCCAGATCACCAGATCCACCGCCAGCCCTTTTAAACGCCAGTAGGCGTGAGCCTGCACCAGTTGGCGTACTAATTCGATATTGGTTGCATCACTAATCTGCAGCAGGACGATGGGTAAATCACCGGAAATGGCGTAGCTCCATAAACCGGATTGCCCGCGGCGATTCTGCATCAGAATGCTGGCTTCAGCACGCAACAAGCCGTTGGCATAGAGAACAAAACTGGCCAGACGCCCGTAAAGTTGCGCGTCGGCCTCACTCGCATTGAGTTGGCGTAACACCACTTGGGCATGTGTCCAGGCGACATCAAAGACACGATCCGCGAGCCGTCTATCCTGATATCTTTCGATCAGACTGATTGCGGCATCACGCGTCTCTCCCATGCCGCTCACCATATCGAGGGTGACCGTCTGCTCCGGGTCGAGCGTTATGGCATGGCGAATGGCGACAATCGGATCCAGCACCGACCCCTGGCTGCCGGAAAGCATCCCCGAGGATGCACTGCCCAGTACTTGCGGGTCGGCGGCAGTGCGACCGCGGCCAATGAATTGCATCCGATCCGTCTCATAAGAAATGGCATCGATATCCGCCCCATGCGCTGCCATCATGTGAAACATCCAGGATGTTTGCTCGGTAGCCGAGCGCGGCCTGCGTGTGCAAAGTATCGCCTGGCGTTTCTCGTCGATCTCAGTCTGTACGAACAGCTTGCTGAAAGCTGGATGCAGCGCATCTGCGGCAGGTACGGCAAGCACGACTTCCGCGTAACTCGTCGCCGTGATGGCGCGGCGGGTACGGGTACGGTTAGTGATGCGCACGCGGCGCAGTTCGATATCGTCTTCTGGTGACACCACGATCTCGGTATAGGTTTCAAAATGGCCATCACCTACAGCATCGCGACGACGAAATTCAGCGCGCCCCTCGGAGAAAATCACTTCGTAATGCTGCGGCTGCTTCAGCGTCGGCTGATACGCGGTCGACCAGATTTCACCGCTGCTTTCGTCGCGCAGATAACAGAACGACCCCCAGTGGTCGCACGTTGTGTCCTCGCGCCAGCGTGTGACGGCGAGATCTTTCCAGCGGCTATAGCCGCCACCCGCATTGGTGACCATGACATGATAGTGGCCATTGGACAACAATTGCACTTCCGGTATTGGCGTGTTAGCGTTATTGAAAACGCGAATCGGCGCTTCCTCAGCACGGGAGGCCAGTCGAATGTCAGAAAATTGGGCCGTACGGGGAAAGAACGTCGTGGCTCTGGGAATCCGCTCCTGAAGCAGCAGCAAGGTCGCCTGGAACAGTGGCTCCGACTCAAAGCGTCTCTGCATCGGACGATCCAGCAGCAGATAGGCCAGGGAGAGCAGACTCATTCCCTGATGGTGAGCCATATAAGATCGTACCACTGTGCCCGATTCTCCGCGTCGCTGGCGCGACGGGGTGTAATCAATGGCTTCGTAAAAGCCGAATTTACCTTCCAGCCCTTGCGCAGCAAGTTGCTGCAGGTTCAGATATGCCGCCTCGGGCGCTACCATCAGCGCCAGCACGGTAGCATAGGGGGCAACGACCAGGTCATCGGCGAGTCCGCGTTTGAGCCCCAGGCCAGGCACACCAAATGCCCGGTACTGATAGTTGAGATGGACGTCGACCAGGTTATAGCCGGATTCCGACATACCCCATGGTATGCCCCGCTGCCGCCCATACTCGATCTGCCGCGCCACTGCCGCCTTATAGGTCCGGTCAAGCAGTGTATTCTCAAAGGTCGGCATTACCAGAAGCGGCATCAGATACTCGAACATCGATCCACTCCACGATAAAAGAACGGGTTCACCACCGGCGGTCGTGAGCAAACGCCCTAAGGCAAACCAGCTCTCCTGCGGCACTTGTCCCTGCGCGATCGCGACAAAGTTGATCAATCTCGCTTCTGAAGCCAGCAAGTCGTAGTAACTCGCATCCCGCCGCAATTCATCCACGTTGTACCCGATCGCCAGCAGACGCGACGATTTGTCATACAGGAAGTCATAGGCCATGCATGCGAGCTCACTGGACTGCTTAGCAAGCCGTTCGATGGTCGCAATCCGTTCAGTGGCACGGCGGCTCGCCTGTATGATGCAGCGTCTATATTCATGCAACCATTCGCGTTCCACGGATGTTGCGACATCCACAAGGGGAACGCCAAGCTGCTGTTCGATTGCCGGTAGTAATTCACCTTCAATACCTGCCAATTCCCGCAACGTTGGGACTGCAGCGATACCGAGATTATCGTCGAGCCCACTCGGTGCAGCTGGCAACACTAGCCAAGGGGCGAGAAAGGTTAACTCATCGAGAGCAGCATGGCATTGCCGGACCAGTGCACGTGCCCACCAAACTGCGTCACTCTCGGCGGTTGTTTCAGAGATGACTGCACTGGCGTGATCCAGGGCCGGATGGTGCGTGGAATCCTCATCTGTCTCCAGATATCTTCCGGTTTCTGCGTGCCGTTTCTCACCGGCTGACATGAGTGCATGCCCTGGTTGAGGACGCTGCTGAGCGCCAGTCGCAATGCTGTCGGCAAACACTTCTGCACGTTTCACCAATTGGTTGAGGCATTGCCATGCCAGTGCGAGCGTAGCAGGCGGAGAATCGCATGCGGACTTGATATCTTCCTGTAATGCAGCGAGCAGATCCGAACGGGTATTTCCTGCTGCATCCGACAAAATGCCTAGCGTGTCGTAGAGTCCGTGGAACCAGCGTGCGCTGAAGATTTTTTCGTCGGCAAGCGTAAGCAGACCCGACCGCAAGGTGAGCAGATGGCCTGCCAGGTTTCCGCTATCCACTGTCGAAACGTAAGCCGGATGCAGGGGTTTCAACGATTGCGTGTCGTACCAGTTGTAGAAGTGGCTGCGATACCGCTCCAGTGTTTGCATGGTATCGAGAGTATGTGCCGTACGCGCGATCAGTTGCCCGGCCGGTAGATAGCCGAAGTCATAGGCCGATAAATTTGCGAGTAGCGCCATCCCCATATTGGTGGGTGAGGTACGGTGCGCAACGGCTGCGCCGTGATATTCCTGATAGTTATCCGGTGGCAGCCAATGATCTTCCGGGCCGACAAAAGTCTCGAAGAATGCCCAGGTTTTGCGAGAAATCTTACGCAGGAAAATAGTCTGCCCAGCCGTCAAGCGTGCTTCGCCGCGTGCAAGCGGCTGTCCGATCCACCAGACAATCGCGGGTGAACCTAGCCACAGCAGCAGAATGGGTCCCGCTACCACAAGTGCAGCGGGTTTGAATAGCAGCAGATAGAGTATCGCAGCAATAGCGATCAGTGGAGCAATCCACATTGCGCGCAATGTGGCGACGAAGTCCGTGCGATTGCTACGCGCGACTTCGCCCGATGGATTCCATTCGAGCAGCCGTCTGTGCGTGAACAACATACGCCACGCCGCACGCACGATTGCATCCAGGCTGAACCAGGCTTCAAAGGGAAGACATGCCAAGGTAAAGATCGTTTGCGCCAGACGTTGACTGGCCGTGTCGAGTGACGTCGCCAGATGTTGGCGTAACAACACTTCGCTTGGCTTGCGCAAGATTTCCACAACCGATGCGATTAAGGGTGGAATTAAAAGTGTACCGATCACTGCCAAGGTCCAAAGCCCGGGTGAAGCAAGCACAACCCAGCCTAGCAACAGCAGCAATGTCAGCGCTATCGGTACGAGACTGCGCCGCAGGTTGTCGAACAGTTTCCATTGCGACAGACGCGAGAGTGGATTCTTGAGTCGGCACTTACCAGGACCGGGAACGTGTGGCAGCAGCCAGCCCAGTAATTGCCAATCGCCCCGTATCCAGCGATGGCGGCGGCTCACATCCACGCTGTAGTGCGTCGGATAATCCTCGTATACATGAACATCGCTCAATAAACCGGCACGCGCGTAGCATCCTTCCAGCAAGTCGTGACTGAGAATCCGGTTCTCGGGAAAGCGTCCATTCAATGCCCGCTCGAACATATCCACGTCGTAGATGCCTTTACCGATAAAAGAACCTTCACCGAACACATCCTGGTAGACATCAGAGATAGCGCGGGTATAAGGGTCGATACCGACCTCACCGCCATGCAATTGCGCATAGCGCGAACGGTTGATGCCTTCCAGGCTCACGCTGACGCGCGGCTGAAGAATACCGTAGCCCTCGCACACGCGCTGCTGCACTTCATTGTAGCGGGGGCGATTCAGCGGATGTGCCATGGCAGCCACAAGCTGCCGCGCGACATCGCGCGGCAGCTGTGTATCCGTATCCAGGGTGATGACGTATTTTACGTCCGTCAAACAAGTGGTATCGCCGACGATACATGAGAAGCGTTTGCCGGCATTACTACACGTTTCGTCGCGCAGCAATGCATTCAAGTCGGCAAGCTTGCCGCGTTTACGTTCGTACCCCATCCAGATACGCGCTTGCGGATTCCAGCGGCGCGGACGATGAAAAAGAAAGAAAATAGGCTTTTCTGCGGCACCATATTTTGCATTGAGTGTCTCGATTCGCGCCTGGATCAGTTGCAGCAACGGTTCGTCTTCGGCAAGTGTTTCTTCATGCGCGTCGCGAAAATCGGTCAATAGGCCGAAATAGAGGTTGTCGTCCTGATTCGCCAAAAAACGCACTTCCAGCGCCTCAACCAGATCATCCACGTTTTGCGGACTAGTCAGCATGGTTGGCACGATGACCAGTGCCCGGGATTGCGCTGGGATACCCGTAGAGAAATCCATACGCGGCAGCGGGTGCGGGCATACGAACAAGGTCGCCAGCCAATTCACCAGGGCGAGTGCCAGCTGGCTCGCGGGTAATAATGCGAGTATACCCATCAACAGTGAGAATGCACCCGGTACACCTTGAGTGTACGTGATGACCATCAGGCTGGTACTGAACAGTAGTGTCAGCAGCGCAATTAAACCGAGATACACGCCCAATGCATACTGTGATCCGATTTTCGTGAGCGTTTCAGCAACAGAGAAGCGTACTTTCGCCTTTACTTCAAGTTCATGCAGGCCCCGGTCAATCAGATAGAAGCCCACATGCGCCGCACGTTTGTCGCTATCCGGATGTGCCTGAGCCTCCTGTGCAAGCTGAACCGCACTGCGCGCTACCTCGGCTTCGGTGAGGGAACTCCGCTTTGCAATCTTTTCGATCGCATGACGATAGCGGTCGCGGGTGGCAAAATCCATCTTGCCATAGGCATCGACCGGATCTTCGCGCAATGTTTGCTCGACGATACTCATGCTTTCGACGAACTCGCGCCAGTCCATTCCCCCCAGAAGACGCAGGCTGCCGATACTGTGGCTGATGGAAACCTGGTCGGCAGCCTGATGCTGATTTCCCGACTGGATCAACTGCTCGATAGTCAGTCCCGACTCGGCAAGCACTTGTTCGATCCAAGACAACGGCAATGCCAAAGCGAGACCCTGCCCTTGCAACCGGCGCGTAAATTCCGATACAAATGGCGTCGACATTGGTGGTTGCGAACGTACCATGTCCGCAATGATGAGCACCAGGCTCTTCGGATCTGTCTCCGCGACCGTTGCCATTCGCTCTGCCCACGTATTAGCGAGGTCGCAGTCGATTCTGTCAGCAGCGATGCGAACGGCAACGCGCCGCAGGTTCTCAATCAACGCCAATCGCAGCATGATGGGGATAGCCCATAACTCACCCAGATTGAGCACGCTGACCGTTTGATAGGCCGCAACGAAACGACTGAGATTTTCCGCGTCCACCCGCCCATCCCCGTGCGAAATGATCTCCAGCGCGATATCGTACACACGCGGCAGCCCTGCCGAAGGACCATTCAATAAGCGGGGTAATTCGTGGCTATATCCCTTAGGCATGTGGTGCCTGGCGGTACGGATCTGTTCTTCGACTAAATAGAAGTTATCCAGCAGCCATTCGCTGGCTGGTGTGATCTGCTGGTTGGCTTTTACTGCCGTTGTAAGCCGTCCGCAGACATCGAGCAGGACCGCTTCATTCGCCGCCAAACGCTTCATCAGGTGATCCTGCGGGCGTTCCTGCGACAATTTATGCATGGCCGCGAGATGCTTGCCACGCTGCTCCATCTGATCGGCACTCAGCAATTCCGAGCGTAGCGGCGGCTCATTGAATGCGCTCACTAAGGGGATGCCACCGCGCAAGTTCGTACGCAACCGGCGCAAATATCGGAAGACACGATTGTCATTGGTTTTCATTTAGAAATGCATATTCCGTTTGGGATAGGAATTTTTTAGGTCCATTTCCACCTCCTGGCAATGCTCATGATTGGGATGAATCGGAATCTCTGGCATAGCGCCTCTTAGAACCTGTTCAAGATCTCGATTAAGGGATGCAGTGCAAGGCAAAATTGAACGAAAAAGCGGAGCATACTTACAGTATGTGAGCATTTTGAGTTCGATTTTAACGCCGCAATGCGCTCTTTAGTGAGATATTAAACAGGTTCTTATAAAAAAATACATATCCAGATAGAACAAATCACTGGAATGAAGCGAGAACTGCAGCCATTACTGACAAGATGCGGGGTGTAAACCCCTTCGTCACACACGCATCCTCACCGCTAAATATTTCAGGAAATTTCCTTACAGTGAAGACTGATCAAGAGCCACTCACGTACGATTCCAGACACGCAACTCGATCTTAAGTGGCTTGAATAATCTGTACGATACTTCGCATGTTACATACGAACTCGCCTCCTTGATTGCGCAATGCTTCTAATGGTTACTTGATCCGCATATCATTCTTGACAGATTTCACACCCCCGACACTGCGTGCAACTTCGACCGCCTTGCTGGCATGGGCCTGCGAACTGACGAAACCACTCAGTTGAACGACACCTTTGAAGGTTTCAACATTGATTTCAGCGGATTTGAGGATGGGGTCATTGAAAATTGCCGATTTGACCTTCGTGGTGATGACAGTATCATCGAGGTATTCTCCGGTTCCCGATTGCTTTGATGTCGATGCACACCCCAGACAGGAAACCATCACGATAGTTAAGAGAAATGTGGTGAAACGGTTATTAAGTTGTGTCATAGTGAGGTTCTCCCAGATGATTGACGAAACTAAAATACCCATGATCTTTCAGATTACTGGGCGCTTGGTTGACTACAGTGCAATATTCAATCTGAAATTCACGACCTTAAATTGACTGCTCGGATTGGCAAGCCAGACTCATAATACATAAGCGTATCTTCAGAGGTTGTTCACTTCCCCGGATAAAATATCGCTATGAAATACATCGTAATCACTCCGCGCAGGATTACTCCTCAATAAGGGGAGCAACTCTGCGGTTTTACCCCGCCTCTGGGTCGCTGTACGCTATACCGCGTCCACTGTAGTTTATGAATTCTGACAGGAATATCGCATTTAGTATGTACGCTGGCACACAAAGCATTCCGCCTTTGTGGGTGAGATATCCTCTTAAACTCGGCAAACCGGAAAAATCCGGGTTAATCCAGTGCTTCCGCGTTGAATGCGCCACATGAAGCCAAATCGGATGCACTATCAGCAGGAAGCTGTACCGCCAATGCGCGTAACGCCGTACGTAAGCCTTCTTCCAGTACTGGATGATAGAAAGGGATGCGCAGTAATTCCCGTACGGTGAGTGAACGATCAATAGCCAGCGCTAGCAGATGAGCCATATGTTCGCCCGCAGGCACGCACATTTCTGCTCCCAGTAATCGGCCACTCTCAACCTCAGCATAGAGACGCAGAATGCCTTTGTTATATTGGCCTAAGCGGGCGCGCCCCTGATTATCAAACGTTACTTCCCCAATCAGCGTTCTTGTGCGATCGAGTTCCTGATAACGACGACCTATGGCCGCAATGCTCGGATCAGCAAAAACGATGGCAAGTGGTATTCGGCGTGTAAAACAAATGGGTACAGAACGCGTGGCATTGATTCCTGCAATGTGCCCTTCGTCAGCAGCTTCATGCAATATAGCCGCTTGATCATTGGCATCACCCGCCATAAATACGCGCAGATCGGCCACTTGCATAGTATTGGGGTTGATGGGCGGCATGCCATGGTCATCGAGTGGAACGCCCAGTGTTTCGAGGCCAAGATTACTGATATTGGGATGTCGTCCCAGCGCTGCAAGTACGCCATCGACCACGACTTCCGCATTCCCGGCCCGCACCCGCAGCCCATCACTCACAGCAGTCAGTTCAGCTTTCTCTCCCAGATTAAGGGAAAATTCCCGCCTCAGCAGATCTACCGCAACCGCATTAACTTTGGGATCTGTTAATCCCGCGATGGTTTGACTGCCACCAAACCCCACGATACCGATGCCAAGTCGCGAAAGTGCTTGTGCCATTTCAATACCAATAGGGCCCATTCCCAATACGGCCATCCGAGCGGGTAAATTTTCCTGCTCAAACAAAGTATCTGTTGTAAAGATTTGTTTTCCCAATGTGCTCCAGGGCTTGGGTACCATCGGACTCGATCCGGTGGCAATAATGATGTTGCGTGCACGCAATTTTTGCCCATTGACTTCCAGCCTGTCCGGCCCAAGCAAACGCACACGCCCGGAAATGGCACGTTCACCCAAATCCTCGGTAGTTTTCACAGTACTGCCGACAAAATTATCGCGTAACCGTCGCACACGCCGAAGTACAGCAGGCATATCAAGTGTCAGAGAATCTGTGCCTTGAATACCAAATTCCATAAAGGCGTTACGATGGTAAAAGGCATGAGCTGCTTCGATTAATGCTTTAGATGGCATACAACCAACTCGGGCACAGACAGTGCCCCATGGGCCGTCATTAATGATCACGAAATTCTGGGTGTGTTTTCTCACTTCCCGCAGCGCAGCAAGTCCGGCGGTACCAGCTCCGATAATAATGACATCCAGTGTTTCATTCATCGCATTTCCCTCCGATAATGATGAACTTCCAGTTTGTTACAGACCGAATGAATTACTCAGGTTCTGAGGCAATATTAAGTGACCGTTACTCACAATAAAATCTGTTCTGTTAAACATTAAGAATATGAGATTAAGTCGTGTGATAGAACCAGTACTGTGAATATTTATTTCTAACGTGGAGTAACGGTGCCATTCTCATCGGACAAAATGATTTCCACGCGCCGATTCAGTTGACGGCTGGCTGCAGTATTATTGCTGGCAACCGGATAAGCCTCACCATAGCCATGTGAAGCAATACGGTCACTGCTGACTCCGCTATCAATCAAAGCCATGCGCACGGAATGAGCACGTCGGTCAGACAATTCTTGATTGTAATCGTGGCTTCCGGTGCTATCGGTGTGGCCTTCGATCAACACCCTTCGTTGGGGGTATTGCCTGAGAAAATCGGCCAGCTTCTGCACAGTGCGCATTCCATTTGGTTCCAGTTGGGCCATGTTGGTATGAAATAAGACATCGCTGAGTGTAATCACCAGACCACGTTCGGTTTTTATGGCGTTTAATTCCCTGAGCTGCCTTGCTTGTTCAGCAATCAGCATCTGATCAGATGCTGATTGCCGTTTGGATTCATCGGCCTCAGCTGTTCTTGCTTCAAGAAGAATTTGATCGCGTTTCCCACCGGCGTTGGTAACTGCTAATTCAGCAGCTTTCCCCCTGGCAGTTTCCCGCGCGATAGCCACTTGTTGATTGGCCATATAGGCCAGATGATTGACTGTGGCATCGTTTTCCCTATTCTTTAAAGCAGCGTTTGCTTTTTCCAGAAAGTTGCCAGCTTCCTTCAATTCAAGCGCTGCCATATTGGTGACTTGGGGATTTGTTTGTGCGTTATTGTAATTGCGATGCGCTTCTGTAAGCGATGAATTTTGCGGTGTCGACCCGCAACCAGAAACCATCGCGACAGTCATCAGAACTATAGAAAAATACCATTTTTTTTGCATGATGCACTCCATTGAAGATTATTGGGCTTGACGATCTATTTCTTGGCGCAGCACGCGACTATCTTCCTGCAAGGCATCGGCTGCTTTCTGCGCCTTGGCTGAACGTGCCATCGCTCCGGCCAGCTTGGCATCAAGCTGTACTTGTTCCGCCAGTTGTCGCGCAAGCTCATAATTTCTGTCCGTCATAGCACGCTCAGCCGCATTCATCTTTTCCATTGCAGACTTGAGCTGTAGCGGTGCAAATTCATTGCTGCCATCGCTGAGAGCATTGACCACTGCCGCTCTCGAAACGGCCATCTGTTCAGTCGGTGCCGGGATGCTTGCGCAACCCGCCATAACAATTGCAGAAATTGCTGTTACACCAATCATACGTATCGTTTGGCACGATTTTATGCGGTAAAAATTCTTCATCATTTTTTTATTCATTGAACTAACCCTCCGAACACAGTTTTTGTAATGAATCTTTTCTGAAAATAACTGATTGAAAGATCAGCCATGATAATTAGATGCTCTTCCTGAATAGAAAACTGTTCGCTAGCGTACATAAAGCACTGCAAGGAACAGCTTAACGGTGCGAGTGAGATATTGGTGGTTTTAGTGGAAATGACGTGGATGCCTGCTATTCCAGGCAAATGTCGTAAATCTGACGTTTCTAAAGATTCAGGGTTTCTTCATTGATCAAAACTATCACATTGTTTAAAAGACAGGCTGGAAGTGTTCCTGATAATATCAATCAAGCCCCTGAATCAGGCTTTGTCTTACCGCCTTTAAGTCACTGAATGCTCCGGCGTATACTCATCATCCATCAAAGCCGCTCACTCCGTGCGATAGAGCACATAACATTTTTATAAGCTGCGTCATAATCACGTGTTGATTTGATTACTTCAAGAAACTCGAATCTAATCTAAGTCGCACATAACACATAACTCCCTCTCAATTTAATTATAGTTCCGCACTTTGGTGCCATTCTGAGAAGCAGGCTATGCATTTCAAGAATAGATATTTATAAGGCGTTAATCAATGAATAGATTTATTCATTTTGTTCAGAAAGAATATGCCTTAAGCATTAAATTTTTCGGGTTCATTTTTGTGCAGCTGTTGTTAACCTCCGCTGCGGTGTGTGCAGCTTCGACGCCGGTGGTCGAAGATGTCATTGCTTCAATTGCACTGAAACAAGAGCAAATATCCAAGCTGGATCAGGGAAAAATCGTAGCTTTTGAAATTGACAAAGCGACTCAAAAGGAATTAGCCATTGGATTGGTGCTGTATCTTCCATCGTCACCAGCTAAAGTAGCCGCCTTTTTCAAACAAGGCGATCTGGCGCTTGTTGATCCGGATATTTCTGCGCATGGCGAAATAAAGCCAGGATCCACTATAGATGCCTTCAAAGGGTTTGTTTTTACCCCGGAACAACTTAATGAGGTCCAGAATTTAATCGCTGCCGAGGCAGGCGATCAATTTAATTTATCTGCTGAGGAAATCAAAAGCTTCGCATCACTCAAGGAAAAGTTAACAGGTGCGAATGAAGCTGATCAAATCACCGGTGTATCGCAACATTACCAACAAATTTTATTGCAGCGTTGGCAGGCTTACCAGAAACGCGGTTTGGCGGGAGTTGCACCGTATGCACGCGCCGGAGCAGACGCCAATCCCGCGGATGAATTACGCACAGCGACCACAAGCAGCCAATTATTGGCGCGCTTTTCTCACAATTTGCAACAAGCCTGGTTGAAATATCCCATCCAATTACCATCTGCTACGGAGGAGCGATTTTTCTGGCTCAACCGGCAAGTGGAAGACCGTCCCACAGCGATTCTGAGCCACCGTATTCAGCAAACTCATGATACTTCCTCAGTGATTCTTGCCAGACAATTTTTTGTCGGGCATTCCTACAATTCCAGTCATTTAATAATCGGCTGCCTGCCGTATCGTGACGGTTCCATCGTGTTTTATGCACATCGGACTTCTACGGATCAAGTCGTAGGCTTAGGCAGTAGTCTGAAACATAGTATTGGTCGAGAGCAGATGAAAAAGCAAATGATCGAAAACTTGAAACGATTACGTTCCGAAATTCAATCGTTTTGATAATAGAATCATTAGATAATGTAGTCACAAGACGAGAAA
>CAZTCY010000069.1:0-16254 GCA_964612715.1 uncultured Nitrosomonas sp.
TAGTTTTGCGGCAAAGTGTGGATTTGTTGAATCCTGGGGGAAGACTGGTTGTAATCAGTTTTCATTCGCTGGAAGACAGAATAGTCAAACGTTTTATGCGAGCGGCTGCAAAAACCGATTTCGTGCCGCGTGGTATTCCGTTGCGCGAGATAGAAAAGCAGCGATTTGGGCAACCATTATTAAAAATCATTGGAAAAGCAGTACGGCCTGGTGAACAGGAGATTGTGGAAAACAAACGTTCACGAAGTGCTGTCATGAGAGTGGCTGAGCGGATTGCTTTGAAGGCATCGAAATGAGAGCTGCAAATGTTTAAATTTAATCTGTTTCTGATATTGATTCTGGTGGTGTGTGCGCTGAGTGTGGTTTATGCGCAGAATGAGGCGCGCAAACTCAATATGGCGCTGGAAAATGAGAGAAGAACTACGCGCAAACTGAATGTCGAATGGAAGAAGTTGCAGCTCGAGCAAAGCACGTTGATTGCGCGCCGTAAAATTGAACATGAAGCCAGGCGGTACCTGGATATGGATATGCCGTTGCCCAATCATGTGCAGATTATTTCTTCAGCAAAAGTGAACGAACCACAGTTGGCAAAGGTACGTTATGCTGAATAAAGTCGACCCGTTAACATCGCAGCTGAAGTTGAAGCCGTGGCGTGCATTGCTGCTGTTCGGTTTTCTGGTTCTGGGATTGACGGGTTTGATTGCAAGAGCGGTATTTTTGCAGGGTGTGAATCATGATTTTCTGCAGAAGGAAGGTGCTGCACGGTATAGCAAAGTTGTTGAGATGAGTGCCGACCGCGGCATGATTAAAGACCGCAATGGTGAAATACTGGCCATCAGTGCTCCGGTTACCTCGGTGTATGCGGATCCCAAATTGATCGAAATAACGCCGGCTCAGCTTGAGCAGCTAGTGCGGTTATTGGGTATGGAAAAATCCGAGATCGAAAAGCGTATTTACCGCAAACGGGGACGGTTTGTATATCTCAAGCGCTGGCTTATTCCTGAGGTTGCAGAGCGTATTGCAGATCTGAAGATCAAGGGTATTGCATTTGAAACGGAATTCAAACGCTATTATCCCGAAGGCGAGGTGGCGGCTCACATTGTCGGTTTTACGGATAACGAAGATCGCGGGCAAGAGGGTGTTGAGCATGGATGGAACGCGGAGTTGACCGGAGAGATAGGCCGGCGGCGTGTCCTTCAGGACAATAAGGGGCGTATTATTGAGGATGTGGAAAAAATTCGCGCGCCTCGGCAAGGTCAGGATCTTGTATTGTCGCTGGACAGAAGAATTCAGCATATTGCGCATCAGGAGCTGAAACGCGCAGCTATTGAGCATCGGGCGAGCGCAGGCAGCATTGTTGTGCTGGATGCGCAAAGCGGGGAAGTGCTGGCGCTATCCAACTTTCCCGTCTATAACCCGAATTCAGCCATAACCAAAGAAATGATTGACAATCGTGTCTTGGCAACCCGTGCGGTGGTTGATATCTATGAGCCGGGTTCAACGTTGAAACCGTTTCCGATTGCTGTGGCGATAGAGACCGGTCTGGTAAATCCTGAGACGGTTGTGCAAACGGCGCCGGGCACGTTCAGAGTTGGCCGTTCAACGATTCGCGATGTGAGCAATAAAGGGCTGCTGACGGTTGCCGAGGTTTTGCAGGTTTCCAGTAATGTCGGAACGGTTAAAATAGCGTTGTCCATGCCTGCGCAGACATTGTGGGAAATGTATAACAATGTGGGGTTTGGTCAACCGATCAATACCGGTTTTCCCGGAGAGGCCAGCGGCAGGCTGCGGCCTTACAATAAATGGCGTCAAATAGAACAGGCTACCATGTCGTTTGGCCATGGGCTGTCGGTGAGTTTATTGCAAATTGCGCGTGCTTATACGATTTTTACGACGGGTGGTGTATTAAAACCGGTTTCGGTATTAAAGCAGGATTTTCCGGTGATGGGGCAGCGTGTGATTTCAAGTAAAACGGCGCTTGCGGTCAGTCAAATGCTGGAAATGGCGACGCAATCAGGCGGTACTGCGCCGCTTGCGCGGGTAAATGGATATCGCGTGGCCGGTAAAACGGGGACAGCGCATAAACTGGTCGACGGAAAATATGCCAAGAATCGCTATATTTCTTCATTTATCGGTTTTGCGCCCGTGTCCAATCCGCGGTTGATCATAGCGATCATGCTGGACGAGCCTTCTGCCGGCAAATATTTTGGTGGTGCGGTTGCAGCTCCGGTGTTCAGCCAGGTGATGACAACGGCGCTGCGGTTACTGAACGTGCCGCATGATGCGCTTTCGGGTGAGGTGGTCGTCGCACCGGTGCTTTTTTCCAGCGGTGGTGATGGATGAGTCAGTTGATGGCAGAAAGAGCCGGTAAAACGTTCGATTGTCATCAACTTGACAAGCTCGGCGTGCCTGTTGAACGACTGGTTACGGACAGTCGCCAGGTGTCGCCTGGAGATACGTTTCTGGCTATTGCGGGATCCAGGACAGATGCGCGTAAGTTGATACCACAGGCTATTTTGGCGGGCGCAAATGCTGTGATATGGGAGTCGGATAATTTTTCATGGAATCCGTCGTGGCAAGTGCCGTCACTGGGTGTTGTCGGATTGCGGGGAAAAGCCGGATTTATTGCGGATTGTGTGTATGGCCGTCCATCGAAACAACTGTGTGTTGTTGGATTTACCGGTACCAATGGCAAGACATCCTGTAGCCATTGGTTTTCGCAGGGAATGCATGCACTGCAAAAGAAAACCGCAGTGATGGGAACACTAGGAAGTGGTTTTGCGGACGAATGGGAGACAGCCGTCAACACGACGCCGGACCCTGTTCTGCTGCAAAAGAATTTGGCGAAGTTTTTGCACGCTGGCGCCACACATGTGGCAATGGAAGTATCTTCTCATGGTATTGAGCAGGGACGTTTGAATGGTACGACACTTTCGGTCGCGGTATTAACGAATCTGTCACGCGATCATCTGGATTATCACAAAAATATGGATGCCTATGCCGAATCGAAAGCACGTTTGTTTTTCTGGCCGGGGTTGAAATGTGCGGTACTTAATCTGGATGATGTGCTGGGTGTGGAGCTGTTTCAGCAACTGGCCCGGAAGTCGGTTCAAATTATTGGTTACGGTTTTAGAAGAGATGCGGTGGAAGGCTGTGCCGGGCGGTGCAGCATGGTATATGGCTGTAATCTCAGGGCGGATTTGTATGGATTGTCACTTGAAATCGAATATCAGGGGGCGCGCGCAGGATTGAGTGTCGGCCTGGTCGGTAAATTCAATGCAGTGAATTTGCTGGCGGTAACGGCGACATTGCTCGCTTGCGGCATCCCATTTTTCGACGCGGTGAATGCGTTGCGGCATGTTAAGCCGATTCCGGGACGTATGGAGAAATTTGGAGGAGAAGAATACCCTACTGTGATTGTCGATTATGCACACACCCCGGACGCACTGGAGAAAGTGTTGTCGACCCTGCTGGATACGCTACAGGGCGCAGCATTTGATCAGGAGTACTCACGAAAAGCCGGGCGTTTGTTTTGTGTGGTGGGTTGCGGTGGCGCGCGCGATCAGGGTAAGCGCAAACTTATTGGGGAGGCCGCAATGCGCTTTGCGGATGAGGTGATTTTCACCAGTGACAATCCGCGCAATGAAGATCCTCGAAAGATCATCCAGGACATGATTGGAACGCAGGACAATAAAAACCTGCAAATTGAAATTAACCGCGAACTGGCCATTTATCAGGCGATCAGCAGTGCGTCGGCAGGCGATATCGTATTGATCGCGGGTAAAGGGCATGAAGCCTATCAGGAAGTCAATGGACAGAAAATTCCATTTAGCGATGCGTTGATCGTTCAGCAAATCCTAAACGATCTGTCAGATAAAAAAGGAGCGCGGGCATGATGCGGTTGCAGGAAGCGGCTGCAGTGTTGAATGCCCGTTGGCAGGGTAATGATGTGTTGTTTACCGGGGTGAGTACGGATAGCCGTACTGTGTGTCCAGGTGAGCTTTTTGTCGCATTAACCGGCGAAAGATATGATGGGCACCGCTTTGTGCACGCTGCGCGGGAGCAGGGTGCTGTAGCGGCCATGGTGAGACTTGAAGTCGATGATGCGATTCTCGATTTTCCGTTGATTCAGGTTAAAGATACCCGTTTAAGCCTGGGGCAATTAGCGGCGCACTGGCGGCAGCGATTCTCCATGCCGCTTGTTGCAATAACCGGCAGCAACGGTAAGACGACGGTGAAAGAGATGCTTGCGTCGATTTTATGTCAGGCTGTTGGTGAAAATACGGTTGCGGTAACTGATCAGACGTCGCAAATACTGGCAACGGTAGGTAATCTTAATAACGACATAGGCATGCCACTGATGTTGTTACGTTTGCGCGAGACGCATCGGTATGCCGTGATCGAGATGGGCATGAATCATACTGGAGAAATTGCCTGTTTGACCCGTTTGGCGAGACCTGACGTGGCGGTAATTACCAATGCTGGCGCTGCGCATATAGAGGGACTGGGATCAATCGATGCTGTCGCGCGGGCAAAGGGCGAGATTTTTGCCGGATTGGATCAGCAGGGTACAGCGGTGATCAACGCGGATGATGAATATGCGCCGCTGTGGCGGACGTTGATCGGGGAAAAAAGAGTCATTGAATTTGGTTTTGAGGCGGAAGCGCAAATTACTGCCAGGTTCACGAGTGAGGCGTATGGCAGTGCAGTTCAATTAAAACTGCCGGATGGCATTCAGGATGTCAGTCTGAAGGTGCCCGGTACGCATAATATCAGGAATGGTTTGGCGGCTGCTGCGGCTGCTGTGGCCCTTGGGGTGGATGGTAAAACAATAGCGGCGGGATTGGAGCGCTTTAAAGGTGTGAAAGGGCGGCTGCAAATTAAACAGGGGAAAAATCAATCGGTTCTGATTGATGACAGTTATAACGCAAATCCCGAATCGGTAAAGGCGGCTTTAGCCGTTTTGGCTGGTGCGGCGGGCAGAAAGATCCTGGTGCTCGGCGATATGGGAGAACTTGGAAAAGCTTCAGGCAATTTGCATAGAACCATCGGCGAAGCAGCGCGGTTATCCAAACTGGACAGGCTGTTGACTTTGGGCGATCTGAGCAAACATGCGAGCGATGCCTATGGTCAGGGAGCACAGCATTTCAGCACTATGGAAGCGTTGCTCGATGATCTGGAAAATACATTGGGCGCTGACGTGACCGTATTGGTCAAGGGGTCGCGGTTTATGCGCATGGAGCGGATCATCGATCGGCTGGAAGCGTGATGGAAGTGTGATTTTAGACAATTGTGAAAGGTGAAAATGAAGTGCGGATAGCGGACGTCGGTTTAACACGGTTAAGAGCAGCGTAATGTTATTAGAGTTAGCACAGTGGCTGTCGCAGGATATCCGTGCGTTCAATGTATTCAGCTACATAACATTGCGTGCCATGCTGGCAGCATTGACGGCGCTGGCCGTCTCGTTTTTGATCGGACCGATGATGATACGCAAGCTGGCGTACTACAAAATCGGACAAGCGGTGCGTGATGATGGTCCGCAAACACATCTGGCCAAAGCAGGAACGCCGACCATGGGCGGCGCGTTAATTCTGGTGGCGATCGTGTTGACGACCTTACTGTGGGCTGATCTCAGCAATCGCTATATATGGGTGGTGTTGTTAACGACTTTGGGATTTGGTTTGATTGGATGGGTCGATGATTATCGTAAAGTGGTGCATCGGAATCCTAAAGGGCTTACGGCAAAAAGCAAGTTTTTCTGGCAGTCTGTCGTGGCATTGATAGTGGCATTTTATCTTGCACTGACAGCCGAATTGCCGCAACAGACGGATATGATCGTGCCTTTTTTCAAGGATGTCGCCATTCCGCTGGGTATGGCCGGATTTATCATTCTGACCTATCTGGTGATTGTGGGTAGCAGCAATGCGGTCAATCTGACCGATGGTCTGGACGGGCTTGCGATTATGCCGACGGTTATGGTCGGCGGCGCACTGGCGATTTTTGCCTATGCTGCGGGGCATGTGGTTTTTGCAAACTATTTAGGCATTCCCTATATTCCGCATGCCGGAGAATTGACCGTCTTTTGCGGGGCATTGGCGGGCGCAGGATTGGCTTTCCTGTGGTTTAACACGTATCCGGCTGAAGTGTTCATGGGTGATGTGGGTGCGTTGTCGCTAGGTGCAGCATTGGGTGTGATGACGGTAATTGTGCGACAGGAAATTGTGCTGGTGATTATGGGCGGGGTTTTTGTAATGGAAGCGCTTTCAGTCATGCTGCAAGTTGCATCGTATAAGTTAACCGGGCGTCGTGTCTTCAGGATGGCACCGCTGCACCATCATTTTGAATTAAAAGGATGGAAGGAGAATCAGGTAGTTGTACGATTCTGGATTATTACGATTATTCTGGTTTTGATCGGTTTATCGACGTTGAAACTAAGATGAATCTGAAAGGAAGACATGTGCTGGTACTGGGTATGGGTGAAACAGGGATGTCAATTGTGAAATGGTTGGTCCGTCAGGGAGCCGGAATACGGGTGGCTGACAGCCGGGCAGCCCCGCCCAATCTCGATACCATGATATCCATGATTCCGGCCGGGCAAGTTTTTACCGGACCATTTGAAAGTAAGGTTCTTGAAGATATTGATCTGATCGCGATGAGTCCGGGGGTGCCAGTGGCCGAACCACTCGTTCAACATGCGGTCGACAGCGGTGTTCCTGTCGTAGGTGATGTCACGTTGTTACAGTGGGCGCTTGAGCAGAATGATGCAGTGAACGCGAAAGTACTGGCGATTACCGGCACCAATGGAAAAACAACCGTTACCGCGATGGTCGGCGCAATGCTCAGGAAGGCGGGAATCCATGCGGCGGTGGCCGGAAATATTGGCCCAGCGGTGCTTGATGTTTATATGCAATGTCTCGATCACGGCAAAATGCCGCAAATATGGGTGCTGGAAGTATCCAGTTTTCAACTGGAGCTGATTGAATGGCTCAATGCCGATGTGGCAGTGGTGCTGAATTTGAGTGAAGATCATATGGACCGCTATCGCAGCATGCAGGAATATATCCAGGCCAAAACCAGGATTTTCAGGCATGAAATGCCGGCAGCGGGTGTGCAGATATTAAACCGGGACGATGCGTTTTCCATAACCATGCAGCAAGCCGGCAGAAAAAAAATTACATTCGGATTGAACAAACCCGTCGCTGAAACGGATTTTGGTGTTGTGCAACGGGACAATGAAATCTGGTTGGCGGAAGGTGGAAAGCTGCTGATGAAGGCGTCAGACTTAAAATTGAAGGGGCTGCATAATGCGGCCAATGCATTGGCTGCGCTGGCGATTTGCCGGGCCATGGCAATACCGGCAGAGCCATTGTGCTCAGCATTACGTGAATTTAAAGGACTGCCGCATCGCATGGAAGTGGTTGCCGTATTCGGTGATGTGACATTTATCGAAGATTCCAAGAGCACTAATGTCGGATCAACGGTTGCTGCGCTGAAAGGGTTGCAGAAGGGCGGTGTTGTGTTGATAGCCGGGGGTGACGGAAAGGGACAGGATTTCACGTTATTGCGGCAGGCGATTACGGAAGGGGCGCGTGCCGTCATGTTGATCGGCCGCGATGCGGGAAAGATTGCTGCCGCCCTGGAGGATTGCAGGGTGCCGATTCAGTTTGCACAAACGATGGAAGAAGCGGTGCAGAAAAGCTTTCTGTTAGCGCATCCCGGCGATGTGGTATTGCTATCTCCGGCTTGTGCAAGTTTTGACATGTTCAGGAATTATGTGCATCGCGCAGAAGTATTCGTGACAGCCGTGAAGGATGCCGAGTTGAAATTTTTAACGCTTGACCAGAAAAGGCATTAGCCGATGATCAATCAGACAGATACTGTAAAAATCGCCAGAATGCCTGATTTTGATCAGGCGCTGGTATGGTCTGCGCTGTTGTTACTGAGCCTGGGGCTGGTGATGGTTTATTCGGCTTCTATTGCAATAGCCGAAGCGCAGTTTGGCGCGAACCGCTCCTATCATTATCTGCTTCGCCATTTAGTTTATCTGGCGATAGGCGGTATGCTCGGATTGATTGCTTTTCAGGTACCGCTGTACATTTGGCAGAAATCGGCATTTTATCTGTTTCTGATAGGCATAATCCTGCTCATGCTGGTGCTCATTCCCGGAATCGGTCGCGAAATCAACGGTAGCCAGCGCTGGATATCACTTTACTTTTTTAATCTGCAACCATCAGAATTCATGAAGTTTTTTATGATTATCTATACCGCTGACTATGTGGTGCGCAAAGCGGCAGATCTGAACAGTTTTTTTAAAGGTTTTTTGCCCATTCTGGCGATCATCGGTGTCATTGGATTTTTATTGCTGCGGCAACCCGATTTTGGTGCGGCCGCGGTTATTACCGCTTTGGTTATAGCTATACTGTTCCTGGGTGGCGTCAGCATAAAAATTTTTTTGGTACTCCTGGGTTTAATGGTTGCGGGCGCTTTTGCACTCATTAATGTTTCAATTTATCGTCTGGACCGGATCATTGGCTTCATGGATCCCTGGGCTGATCCGCTTGGAAAAGGCTATCAACTCAGCCATGCGCTGATTGCATTTGGCCGTGGCGAATGGTTGGGTGTTGGACTAGGTGGGAGTGTCGAAAAATTGTTCTATTTACCTGAAGCGCATACGGATTTCCTGCTGGCGGTACTCGCCGAAGAACTGGGGTTTGTCGGTGTTACAGCAGTGATCGTGTTATTTGTGACCCTTGTCGTTCGTGCTTTGGCGATCGGTCGCCAGGCCGCGAAACTGGAATGTCATTTCGCCGCACTGGTGGCGCAAGGTATCGGTTTCTGGATTGGCATGCAAGCGTTCATCAATATCGGTGTCAATATGGGCGTATTGCCCACTAAAGGCTTGACGTTACCACTGATGAGTTTTGGCGGCAGCAGTATTACTGCGATTTGTTTTGCACTGGCGGTTTTATTGCGAATCGACTGGGAAAACAGACAGCGGCTGCAAGGTAAAAGCACATGACTGATTGTGTCTTGGTTTGCAGTGCAAAGGAATCATGTTCATGACGCACACTATTTTGATTATGGCGGGTGGAACCGGTGGGCATGTTTTTCCGGGCCTGGCGGTTGCCCATGAATTGAAAGTATCCGGCTGGCAAGTGGTATGGCTGGGTACACAGACAGGCATGGAAAACAAGCTGGTGGCGCAGCAGGGTTATCCCGTGGAAACAATCAGCTTTTCAGGATTAAGGGGTAAACGTGCATTCACATGGCTGACGCTGCCGCTGCGGCTGCTGAAAGCGTTTAAGCAAAGTCTGGATGTTTTGCGCCGCGTGCAGCCCGATATAGTGCTGGGTATGGGCGGTTACCCGGCTTTTCCTGGCGGTATGATGGCTGCTTTGTTGAATAAACCTTTACTGATTCATGAGCAGAATTCGGTGCCGGGTTTAACCAACAGGATTTTGGCAAGATTGGCTGACAAAGTGATTCTCGGCTTTCCTGCCGAGATCAAGGCGGATGCAGGTAAAGTGATTATTGCGGGAAATCCCGTGCGGCAGGAAATAGCAATGCTGGAAGCACCGGAAAGACGTTTTTCAGGACGAGCCGGGCCGTTGCGATTACTGGTTGTGGGGGGTAGCCAGGGGGCGCAGATTTTAAATACAGTCGTGCCGCAAGCGTTGCAAAAAATTCCGCAAGACCAACGTCCCGTGGTTGTGCATCAGGCGGGTGAAAAGAATCTGGATGCGATACGCCGGAATTATCAGGCATTGGGCGTAGCAGCACAATGGGTGGCGTTTATCGATGACATGGCCGAACAATATGCGGCGTGTGATCTGGTCTTGTGCCGTGCGGGCGCTTTGACGGTTTCGGAACTGGCGGTTGCCGGTGTGGCAAGTATATTGGTGCCCTATCCTTATGCTGTGGACGATCATCAAACCGGGAATGCACGTTTCTTAAGCGATCACCAGGCCGCGGTTTTACTGCCGCAAGCCGAGCTGAGTCCCGGCCGCCTGGCAGCGCTATTAAATAGCTTGACGCGTGAGAAGTTGCTGGTGATGGCGAATGCGGCGCGCAGGAGAGCGATACCTGATGCAGCGCAGAAGGTTGTGCAAATATGCATGCAATTGTGTGGTGATACGAAAGGAGCGTGATATGCGGCATAAAGTCAAACATATCCATTTTGTCGGAATTTGCGGTTCCGGTATGAGCGGTATCGCCGAAGTGATGTTTAATCTGAGGTACAAAATTACCGGTTCGGATTTATCCGATAATGCAGTGGCGCGGCGTTTGAGAAGCCTGGGAATAACGGTTTACACGGGTCATGCCAGTGAGCAGATTGCCGGTGCTGATGTCGTGGTCACTTCGACAGCGGTCAAAGCGGATAATCCTGAAGTAACCGCTGCACACGAGAAAAAAATTCCTGTTGTGCCGCGCGCTTTAATGCTGGCTGAATTGCTGCGTCTGCGCCGAGGCATTGCCATCGCCGGCACACACGGTAAAACAACAACAACCAGTCTTATCGCCAGTGTACTGGCGGAAGCGGATATGGATCCGACTTTTGTGATCGGCGGCCGTCTGGAAGCGGCAGGCTGTCATGCCAAGCTTGGCAGCGGTGAATTCATTGTTGTTGAAGCGGATGAATCGGATGCGTCGTTTCTTTATCTGCAGCCTGTTCTGACGGTAGTGACCAATGTTGATGCGGATCATATGCATACTTATGGCAACGACTTCAACCGTTTGAAACAGACATTTGTCGAATTTGTGCAGCATCTGCCTTTTTATGGCATGGCGGTGCTTTGTATTGACGATGCCAATGTACGCGCGCTGCTGCCGGAAATAACGAAACCCATTACGACATACGGGCTTTCAGAGGAGGCACAGGTGCGGGCGGTGGACATCAGGCATGATCACAGCCGGATGCATTTTACCGCAATTGTCGGCGTCAACGGTTCCAGCCGAAGACTGCCCATCGTTCTGAACCTGCCCGGCGTGCATAACATACAGAATGCGCTGGCGGCAATTGCCGTCGCTAACGAGATAGGCGCGTCTGATGCAGCGATTATCAGGGCGCTGTCGGAATTTAAGGGCGTAGAACGGCGCTTTCAGCACTACGGCACGATTCGATTGGCTGATCAGCGTAACTTTACCCTGGTTGATGATTATGGCCATCACCCGGCAGAGCTGGCTGCGACGCTGAGTGCTGCGCGCGGCGCATTCCCGGGGCGGCGTGTTGTTCTGGCTTTCCAGCCGCACCGCTACACACGCACCCGGGATTTGTTTGAAGATTTTGCCAAAGTGCTTTCACAGGCGGATGCACTGCTGTTGACCGAGGTTTATCCGGCGGGCGAAGAACCGATTGTAGCGGCCGACAGCAAGTCGTTGGCGAGAGCAGTGCGCGTGCAGGGGAAAGTGGAGCCTATTTACACCCAGACTGTGGATGACTTGATTGTTGCTATTCTGGATGTGGTCGACAACGGTGATGTGGTGCTGGTTATGGGGGCGGGTTCGATATCCAGAGTCGCCCCGGAAGTTTTTCAGAAGCAGCAGGAATTAAGGATTATCAATGAGTGATCAGATTGAAAATCCCTTTGTGGACAGGGCATGATGCACGCGGAATTGAAAATAGATCAATGGAATTCTGATTTCTTCAAGGATTGTTTGTCCGGTGAAATTGCTATGGATGCGTTACGCGGTGAAATGCGTTTGAATGAACCCATGTACAAACATACGTCGTGGCGTGCGGGCGGTGCGGCGCAACGTTATTATATTCCGGCTGATTTGGAGGATTTGAGTCATTTTTTGCAGAACCTGTCCGCTGATGAACCGGTTTATGTGATTGGACTGGGAAGCAATCTGTTGATCAGGGATGGCGGCGTATCCGGTACTGTCATCGCATTACATGCGCGGCTGAATGAATTGGAACTGGTTTGCCGGGATCGGTCAGGAGGGACGATTTTTGCAGGTGCAGGTGTGGCCTGTGCCAAAGTTGCGCGTTTCGCTGCCCTGCATCAATTAGCCGGCATCGAGTTTTTTGCAGGGATTCCGGGGACGGTCGGCGGTGCGTTGGCTATGAATGCCGGTTGTTACGGTACAGAAACATGGGAATGGGTGGAGCAGGTAAAGGTGATTGACCGGGAGGGCGGCATCAAATTTCGCAAACCCGCTGCGTATGACATCGGATACCGCAGTGTGCGACGCGCTGGCATGTCTGCCGCGGCGGTGAAAGAAGAATGGTTTGTCGGTGGTTTTTTTCGTCTGGAAAGTGGCGATGAAACAGTTTCGAGGCGAAAGATCAGGCAATTATTGACGATGCGCGTCGAAAGCCAGCCATTGAACAAACCGAATGCTGGTTCGGTGTTCAGAAATCCGCCGGGAGATTATGCGGCACGCCTGATTGAGTCCTGCGGACTCAAGGGCGCCATGGTCGGTGGTGCAATGGTATCACCCAAGCATGCCAATTTTATTATCAATACCGATCATGCAAGCGCGTCGGATATCGAGGCGCTGATCACCAGGGTACAGGCGCATGTGGCGCGTGAAACGGGAATTACCCTGAAGCCGGAAGTACGCATTATCGGCGAAGCGAAAGATAGCAGGAGATTGCCATGAACGGGCGTCGTTTTGGGAAAGTGGCCGTATTACTGGGCGGGCGTTCTGCCGAACGGGAAGTTTCGTTGCAAAGCGGTCAGGCTGTTTTGGCCGCGCTGCGGCGCAATGGCGTTGATGCGCATCCATTTGATCCCGCTGAAACCCCCTTATCTGCACTATTGGATGAAAATTTTGATCGTGCACATATCGCATTGCATGGTCGATTTGGAGAAGACGGTACTGTTCAAGGCGCGCTCGAACTCATGGGAATACCTTATACCGGCAGTGGCGTTATGGCCAGCGCACTGGCGATGGATAAATGGCGAACCAAATTGTTATGGCAGGCGGTTGGCCTCAGCGTGCCGCGCTGTATGCTGCTCACCAAGCACAGTGATTTTGAACAGGTTGCGCAAACGTTGGGATTGCCATTGATTATTAAGCCTGCACGCGAAGGATCAACCATTGGCCTGAGTAAAATTTATCAGATGCAGGATATCGAACAGGCGTACCGGCAAGCGGCGGAACATGACGACCTGGTGTTGGCTGAGGAATTCATCGAAGGCATCGAATTGACTGCGGCAATACTTGGCGATAGAGCATTGCCATTGGTGAAAATCGAGGTTTCCGGCGATCTCTATGATTACCAGGCTAAATACCTGTCGGATGAGACCCACTATTTTTGTCCCTGTGGTTTGCCCGAAGAACAGGAGCGCGCAATTCAGGAACAGGCGTTGCTGGCCTATCAAACATTAGGATGCGAAGGTTGGGCGAGAGTTGATTTAATTTTAAGCCGGACCGGCGGTTTTTATTTTCTGGAAGCGAATACATCGCCAGGTATGACAAGCCACAGTCTGGTTCCGATGGCTGCCAGCGCTGCTGGAATGGAATTTGATGAGTTGGTGCTGAATATTTTGAGTTTGTCGCATGTGGGATAACCATCGATTGCTGAATTTTGTATCGAATATGCTGTTTATTCTGACGGCAGCGGCGGTTATGCATAAATTTTCACAGCATTTCGATTTATCAAAGTTTATTCAGATAAAGGAAATTCACGTTCAAAGCATGTATGCGGAGCGTGTGGAATTAAAGTATATTACGCGCGAGCGGATTGAACGGGTTGTAAAAAATGATGTGCATGGCAATTTTTTGTCGGTTGATTTGATTGCTGTGCGTGATGCATTTATAAGAATACCGTGGGTGCGCGATGCCAAAGTTGAGCGGGTCTGGCCGCTAGGCCTGAATGTGAAACTGGAAGAACATCAGGTTATCGCACATTGGGGTAGTCATGCGCTGGTGAATACCTACGGAGAAGTTTTTCGTGCGGTGCTGGATGAGAAATTCCCTGTTTTTACAGGACCTATGGAAGCAAATTCGGCAGAGGTAACCGGAAAATATCACCTGTTCAGTCAGATTCTGGCGCCACTGCAGCAGTCGGTCGCAAAGATTAATTTGTCTTCCCGGCATGCATGGCGGATACAACTGGAAACCGGGACTATTCTTGAACTGGGGCGGGTAGAAATGGAAGAGCGGCTGAAGCGTTATGTATCAGTGTATAACCATAGTATTGCCCATTTGAATCAAGGGGCGCCGCTGGCTTATGTGGATTTGCGTTATCCGAATGGATTTGCAGTGAATGTGTCGGATGTTCAGAAGCCATTGAAAGGTAAGCGTGGAACAAAAAAAGAAACGTAGAATCAGGGGGATATGGCTAGATGAGTAAGGCTAGGGAGAATAGAAATCTGATTGTCGGACTTGATATCGGCACGTCGAAAATAGTGGCTATAGTTGCCGAAATATTGCCCGAAGGTGGTTTTGAAATTATCGGACTCGGTACGCATCCATCCCGCGGGTTGAAGAAGGGTGTCGTGGCTAATATTGAAACAACGGTTAATGCGATTCAACGCGCATTGGAAGAAGCCGAGTTAATGGCAGACTGCAAGATTAATGAGGTTTTTACAGGGATAGCCGGTAGTCATATCAAAGGCATCAATTCAGATGGTATGGTGCCCATTAAGGACAGAGAGGTAACCGAAGAAGATGTCGAACGTGTGATGGAAGCGGCTAAAGCGGTAAATATACCGGCTGATCAGCAGATTCTGCATATCCTGAATCAGGAGTTCATTATTGATGGACAGGAAGATGTGCGCGAACCGGTGGGCATGAGCGGAATTCGACTTGAAGTAAAGGTGCATATCGTAACCGGTGCGGTTTCCTCCGCTCAGAATATTGTCAAGTGTGTTCACCGTTGCGGCCTGGAAGTGCGCGATCTGATTCTGCAGCCACTGGCTTCCGCAATGGCGGTGTTGACCGACGATGAAAAGGATCTGGGTGTGTGTCTGGTCGATATCGGCGGAGGTACTACCGATATAGCGGTATTTACCAATGGCGCCATTCGTCATACCGCGGTGATACCCATAGCGGGCGATCAGGTGACCAACGATATTGCCATGGCATTACGGACGCCGACCAAGAATGCGGAGGATCTCAAGTGCCGTTACGGTTTTGCCTTGCGCAGTCTGGCGGATACCAATGAAATGATCGAGGTTCCCGATGTCGGTAATCGCGGATCTCGTCAACTTTCGGTGCAAACATTGGCGGAAGTGATTGAGCCGCGTGCAGAAGAGCTGTATACCATGGTGCAGGCCGAATTGCGGCGCAGCGGCTACGAAGAACTGCTTTCTTCAGGTATCGTGATAACAGGCGGTAGTGCTTCACTGCGGGGCATGGTGGAGCTCGGTGAGGAAATCTTTCACATGCCTGTTCGGTTGGGTATGTGCAATTACAAGGGAAATTTGCAGGAAGTGGTTCATACGCCGCGTTATTCGACCGGTGTAGGATTGATCATGGCTGGCATAGAGCATATGAAGCATCAGCATTACATGCGATTGCAGGGGAGTTCTGCAAAACAGATTTTTGCCAGGATGCGCAACTGGTTTCAGAAAAATTTTTAGATAGCGATCTTTTTTATTTTTTTTGTTTATTCGGGCGAGATAGTCATTTTGTTTGAAAGGAGGGGTGAAATGTTTGAAATTATGAGCAATGAAACACAAGAGGCGATCATCAAGGTGATCGGTGTAGGGGGCTGTGGATGTAACGCCGTGGATCATATGATCCATAATGAAATGAAAGGCGTGGAATTTGTCAGCATGAATACGGATGCACAAGCATTAAAAAATACCAGGGCAGGCACGGTTCTGCAGCTTGGATCGGGGATCACGCGGGGATTGGGTGCCGGCGCCAACCCTGATATCGGACGTGAAGCCGCAATGGAAGACCGCGATCGTATTGCGGAGCTGATTCAGGGCTCGGATATGCTGTTCATTACGGCAGGCATGGGTGGTGGTACGGGTACAGGTGCTGCGCCGGTGGTAGCACAGGTTGCCAAGGAAATGGGCATTCTGACTGTTGCGGTTGTCAGCAAGCCCTTCGCCTTTGAGGGTAAACGCCTCAGAGCGGCTCAGCAGGGTATGGAAGAGTTGTCGCAGCATGTGGATTCGTTAATCGTCATTCCGAATGACAAGCTCATGATGGTTCTGGGCAATGATATCAGCATGCTCGATGCGTTTAAGGCTGCGAATGATGTGTTGTATGGTGCGGTTGCGGGCATTGCTGAGGTTATCAATTGTCCTGGGCTGGTGAATGTCGATTTCGCCGATGTGAAAACAGTTA